>JAYEIY010000121.1:0-2507 GCA_034660375.1 Verrucomicrobiota bacterium | reverse complement strand
AAAAGAAATAACTTAAACTAAAGGACAAAAAATGAAACGTAAAAAGTATGTATTAGTTGGCAGTGGTGGACGATCAAGAATGTTTTATCAAGCATTAACAAAAGATTATCGGGAAACATCGGAACTCTCAGCAATTTGTGATGTCAACCAGGTAAGAATGGATTTTACCAACAATGCAATTAAGGAGATGGGAGGAATACCGGCAAAGACTTACAAGGCAGAAGATTTTGATAAAATGATTGCAACAGAAAAACCGGACATTGTAATTGTCACAACAATTGATCGTCTTCACCATTCTTATATCGTTCGTTCTATGGAGCTCGGATGCGATGTTATAAGTGAAAAACCCATGACTATTGATGAAGTTAAATGTCAGGAAATACTGGATACCATTAAAAAGACTGGGAAAGAACTCAGAGTAACATTCAATTACAGATATTCTCCTGTTGCTACAAAAGTTCGAGAACTTATAATGAATGGTGAAATAGGAAATGTAACGTCGGTTCATTTTGAGTGGCTACTGAATACAAGTCATGGAGCAGACTACTATCGTCGCTGGCACAGAGATAAACGTAATAGCGGAGGTTTAATGGTACATAAGTCAACCCACCATTTTGATTTGGTAAATTTCTGGTTAGGAACTACTCCCGTTACGGTTTTTGGAATGGGAGATCTTAAGTTTTACGGAAAGGCAAATGCTGAAGCAAGAGGAGTAATGGATTTTTATTATCGCTCAACAAATGATCCAAAAGCCAAAAATTGCAAGTTTGCACTTGATCTTAATGAAAATGAAAATTTGAAAGGTCTCTATTTAAATGCACAAAAAGAGGATGGATATCTAAGAGATCAGAGTGTCTTTGGTGATGGAATCAACATAGAAGACACAATGGGAGTAATGGTACGATACAAGAATAATGCAATTATGACATACTCTCTCAATTCATATCTACCCAGAGAAGGATTTAATGTTTCTATTAATGGAGATCAAGGACGAATAGACGTAGAAGTACGAGAAAATGTATATGTCAATGCAGCAGGAAAATCGGAGGACGAAGGAGCTGTAGAATTTAAAAAAATAACCCTCCAAAAACTTTTTGAAAAAGAACAGGACATTGAAATTGCTGAAGGAGTCGGTGGTCACGGAGGCGGAGATGTAGTTATGCTTAACGATATTTTCGGTGAACCTTCAGATGATCCATTCAAACAAGCTGCATCACACGTTGACGGAGCAATGTCAATTATGACAGGTATAGCCGCAAATAAATCATTTGCCACTGGACTTCCAGTAAATGTAGATTCTCTTATTAAACTATAACAAAGCATCAAAAAACAACTGAGAAACTGTATTCGTAACTATGTATAAAGAAATTATTGTATCAATCATTGAGTTATCGGCTATCATTGGACTGGGAATGCTTGCAAGGCATCTTAAATATCTGAAAGAAGAAGATTTAAGTCACTGGTCCAAGCTTATTATTGATTTCTTATTTCCTTGTCTTATTTTTTCATCTATTACGGGAAATCTAAAAGCAGAACGGCTTCATGAACTATGGCCAATGCCTTTTATTGGTTTTGGACTAATGTTTTTTGGAGCCGTAGTCGGTATCTTTTTAAAAAAATGGGTTTACAGCGACAGTATAGAGTTACGAAATACATTTCACCATTTCTGTGCTATTAATAATTATGGTTTTTTGCCAATAGTTCTTGTTCAGAATCTATTGGGACCAAAGGCATTGCCACTTTTGTTTTTACTTAACCTGGGGTCAAACTTTGCATTCTGGACTATTGGAGTAGGTCTTCTGGGAGGAAAAATAGACAAGAAAACTCTTAAAAATATTATTTCCCCAACTTTGATAACTCTTTTATGTTCACTGATTTTAGTCGTGACTGGATTAAGTTCTTATGTCCCAAGAACCTTTTTAAACATTACAAACTCTGCCGGAAATGCGGCGATTCCCTGCATGTTGATGATTATTGGTGCATCACTTTATAGTGCACTGAAAATTCGTGATCATATCCGCGACTTAATCTACATTTCTTTTCTAAGACTTATTCTTATCCCGATGGCAACCATACTGCTTCTAAGACTAATCCCCCTTCCAGAAGATGCTTATAAAATAGCATATATCGTTGCGATTATGCCTGCTGCGGTAAGCTCTACAATCATAGCACGTCGCTTTGGGGGAGATACTAATTTTGCAGGTCAGGTTTCATTCTACACAACGCTTCTGTCCATTATTACCATCCCTGCATTTATGTACTTTATTTAAAGCTGCACGAAAAGATTAAAAACAAAAATCTTTTCATGCACGGTCTAAATAAAAGATAGCCTCATATAACCTTCCCTTAGATAAAATTATATAGTTTTCTACCTCTTTCTCAGCGGTTCTCGGTGAATTATAGTTACCCTCAGAAAAAAGAGAATTTCTGATAATGTTTCGCACTGTTTTTAGTTAATTTTAGAAATTTTCCTCGACTTAATGCGGTTTCGATCATTGCAATAAGCT
>JAYEIY010000120.1:0-12471 GCA_034660375.1 Verrucomicrobiota bacterium | reverse complement strand
TAACATCAAATGCAGGACTGACTTACTACTTAAGTAAAAAATTCCGAATATATACTGGAATAAACTATTCAGGGAAGGTATATTCATCAAGTGCAGGACGATACGAAACCTCCATACCGGCAAGGACGATTACAAATATTAATTTCATCTACGAAAGAAATGAAAATAATTGGTATTCTATTAGTATTCATAATGCCCTTGATGAAGAATACGATACAGCCGGCACTGTAGAACCTTGGACACAACAAGGACGCTGGATACTCTTCTCTGCAGGAGTACATTTTTAAATATAATCTACTTATAGAATTAAGGAGGATACAAAATGAAAAAAATGAGTCTGCAGGAAAAAAAAGCATGGGTAATAGGGCTTATGGTTGAGTGTCCATTAGGCAATGCCCTAGATACCTGCCCAGGAAACGGGATAAGGAAACTTCCCTTTGTTGAACGTTTAAAAATAGCCAATAAGATGACAAAAGAACAACTTGACAAACTGATTTCTTATCACAGAGACTGCATCAAAAGACGAGAGAAACAACTTTTAAAATAATAAAATGAGTATAAAATGACAAAAGACTGGCTCAAAGAACTCTATGAAATAATGGCAAGACTTCGCTCTGAAAATGGTTGTCCATGGGATAGAGAACAGAATCACAGCACTTTAAAGGAATGTCTCTTGGAAGAGGTAGCAGAATTTCTGGACACAGTGGATGATCTTAATTACGAAGAAATGAAAGAGGAACTCGGAGACGTTCTTTTACAAATTTTCTTTCATTCTCGTATTGCTGAAGAAAATGAAGAATTTAATATTCAGGATGTCGCCCAGGGAATTTGCGAAAAACTTATTAGAAGACATCCGCATGTATTTGGAGATACAAAAGTTAAGGGAGCTGACGAAGTACTGGTAAATTGGGAAAAAATAAAACAAACAGAAAACTCACCGGCATACAAGAGAAGAAAATCACTTGTTGATGGCATCCCGAGACACCTTCCTGCTCTTCACAGGGCACATAAAATTCAAAAAAAAGCTGCAAAGACAGGTTTTAATTGGCGTAATTCAGAAGAAATTATAGAAAAAATAGAAGAAGAATTACTGGAAGTAAAAAGCGCAATAAAAGAAGGCAATAACAGAAAAATAGACGAAGAGATTGGAGATCTTCTGTTTGCTGTAGTGAATTTATCAAGATATAGAAAAACCCTCGCAGAAGAACTCCTGCACTCAACCGTAAAAAAATTCTCCGATAGATTCAAGGCGATGGAAAAACTGATTAAACAGGAAAATAAAGCGATAGAAGAAATCGATAT
Source organism: Verrucomicrobiota bacterium (assembly GCA_034660375.1). Classification (GTDB taxonomy): domain Bacteria; phylum Verrucomicrobiota; class Lentisphaeria; order UBA2565; family JAYEIY01; genus JAYEIY01. The sequence continues at coordinate 11,169 of JAYEIY010000120.1, read as the reverse complement.
AGATACACTAAAAGGATTTTGGGAAAAAGCAAAAAACACAAATGGAGAGAAAATCCGTTTGTAGTTCCGTCTTAGACGAGGTTCCTATGAAGCTTTACGTGAATATCTACACAAATACCGTCTAAAGGCGGTACCACAAGCCATGGAAAAAGACTAGTGATTGAAAAGAAAATCCAAATAGAATTTGATAGCGGAACTCTTGTTTTGACAGGAACTAAAAAACAACTCTCTCCAGCAATAAATTACATTACTTTCGATGAAAGAATAAATGCATTCCGTGCAGAAGCACAAGCATATCCGCAAATCATCCTCGCACTACATCATGCAGGAATCGAATATAAAGATGACGCAAGAAAATATTCTGAACTCTCTCTGCATTTTAATCCACAATTTAATCCTAGAAATTATCAGACTGAAGCACTAACCGATTGGGAAAAAACAGGAAGAGGTGTTATTGTAATGCCGACCGGCTCAGGAAAGTCTTTTCTCGCTAACATGATTATCTCCGAAATACGTCGATCCACTCTAATTGTGGTTCCAACAATAGATCTAATGCAGCAATGGGCAACTACCATCGAAAGAGATTTTAATATCCACACCGGTATGATAGGCGGTGGAGAAAATGATTTACAAGACATTACCGTCACGACCTATGACTCCGCCGCAATGAGAATGGATTTTATGGGAAATCGTTTTGGATTAATTATCTTTGATGAATGTCACCACTTACCAGGAGAGATATATAAAACCGCAGCAGAAATGTGTATTGCTCCATTCAGACTGGGACTGACAGCAACTCTCGAAAGAACAGATGGTGGTGAACAGCTAATATGTAAACTGATAGGCGATGTAGCTCACAGAATCGAAATAGATGAACTTGAAGGCAATACCCTCGCCCCATATCAAACCAAAACATTCCCCATTTCTTTAACTCAGGAAGAAAAACTCGAATATGACTCAACACGAAAAATTTATACCGATTTTCTGAGACAAAACTCCATTGATTTTCGCACACATAATTGGGGATATTTTATTGCAATGTGCTGTCGCCGACAAGGAGGCAGAGACGCACTCAAAGCATATATGAAACAAAAACAGATAGCAAGAAACTGCAAAAGCAAATTCGATGCAGTCTGGAAATTACTAAAAAAATACGCTGGAAGAAAAATTATTATATTTACAGCAGACAATGATACTGCCTATAGGATGGGCAAAGAATTTCTTCTACCCGTCCTAACGCATCATACAAAAGCTCGTGAAAGAAAAGAAATGCTTGATATGTTTCGCTCCAACGAATATACAGTTCTTATGACAAGCAACGTTCTCAATGAAGGAATAGATGTCCCCGAAGCAAGCGTAGGAATTATTGTCTCAGGAACTGGAAGCATAAGAGAACACGTACAGCGACTAGGAAGAATCCTAAGACCCGCAAAAGGTAAGCAGGCTGTTCTTTATGAATTGGTCAGCAGTGATACCTCAGAAGAATATATAAGTAAAAGGAGACGAGAGCATCGTGCTTACCAAAAATCTTATTAGATACAGACTCGATGAAAAATACATAAAACCACTTTTTATAGATACAGAAAATGAAAATCTCTATAATCTGGCTGCAAATCTACTGGGATGTTACAATGTCAAAAAAGGATACACCCGTTCAGAAATTAACGAAGAAACATCTTACATAATCAATGCATTTCCCGAACCCCTTATTGCAAAAGGACTAAATAAGCTAATCTGTGATAAAACCGAATTCGAAACACCTCAACAAATAGACTATTGCGCAGTCCGCAAAAAAATATTTGCGGAGTCCGCAAATTTTTTTAAAAAAGGACTTTCCCAAAAACTCTCTCCAGAAGAATTCAGAGAAAAGATTGCTTTAAAATGTTTCTTAGACAAAGGCGTTGCAGATTCCCTCTATAGCGATCTGCCAGATTATGAAAAACTTGTAAAAATAAAAGAATTTTTTCCAAAAGAACTACTTTGTATATATAATTGCTCTCTAGTTCAATCACTTCTGCTATATGCTGATGATTTACAAGTAAAAGTCAGTGATGCGGACTCCGCAAAACTTCGCAAACTCTTTAAATACCTCAAATTCTTTCGGCTTCTCGCACAGATTAAAAAAGTAAAACTTCCAAAAAAATCTACTTCTGAGCTAAATATCAAGATTGATGGACCGGCAAGCATTTTTGAAAATCCAAGAAAGTATGGTCTGCAACTTGCATCATTTTTCCCGGCAATATGCGGTTTGGACAAATGGAAATTACAGACAGAGGTCTCTTTTAAGGGGAAACACATATTATCTCTGAATGAAAAGACTGGTTTAGTAAGCCATTACAAGCACTTTTCTGCCTACATCCCAGAAGAAATAAGAATTTTTCATAAACTTTTTAAGGAAAAAGCCAATGATTGGCAAATTATTGGAGATACTCCATTTATTAATATAGAAAAACAGGAAATAATCTTTCCCGATTTGTGTTTTCAACATTGTGATTCAAAACAAACTGTAAATCTTGAGCTTTTCCATCGCTGGCATAGATACGGACTGGAAAAACACATAAAATATCTAAGGAAGACAGATTCACTGATAATAGGAGTGGATAGACACCTTTACAAAAACTGCAGAATAAAAGAGATACTTGATGACTCTGGTTTGCTCAATGAAAAGATATTTCTCTTCAGAGACTTTCCTGGGATTAGAAGTGTAAAAAGTCTTCTAGAAATAACTTGTAAATCTACTAAAAACAATTAATTTTCATTTTTTATAATTTTAGCAATTTATCCAATAAAACAACAAGGTTTTACATGTTTAAAGACAAAGATTTGGCATATGTTATATTAACTCCCTATACAATAGAAAAATCACGAACGGGAGCTGTCCTTTCGAGACTTCTGGGCAATCTGAAACATTCAGAATTAGTCGCAGCAAGAATATTTGCTCCAACACAGGAATTAACAGAACAATATGCAGAAAAAATAAGAGTTGGAGGAAAATCAGATAAGAAATATCTTGATCTCTTACAAAATTATGTTCTAAAAAACTTTGGTCCAAAAGCTGACGATGCCAAAAGGCGCGTCCTTATGCTTATTTTTGCCGGTCACAATACCCGACAAGAACTATCCGACATTGTAGGTCAACTTAATATAAAATGTTATACGGGAGAAAAGATACGAGACGCATTTGGAGATCTTATTTGGAATGAAGACGGCTCTCTTCATTATTTTGAACCGGCAGTTTTAATATCAAATCCACGTGGCGGAATAGCTGATAACCTTAAATTATGGTTGGATTTTGCAAAAGAAAGTTCTTCTGTTCTTGACAATACATGTTCTTATCAAAATTCATCGGAAGTAGAGCAGACTCTGGTTCTAATCAAACCTGACAACTGGCAAAGCAAGAGTTTAAAACCCGGGGCAATTGTAGATATGTTCAGCAGAACGGGATTAAGGATTATAAGTTGCAATATATGCAAAATGTCAATTGGACAGGCTCTTGAATTTTACGGACCTGTAAAAGAAATTCTCTGCAAAAAACTTGCTCCCGTTATAGGCAAAAAAGCAGTGGCTATCCTCGAAAAAGAATTTAATGTTACCTTAGAAAAAGATGCTGCTATTGGATTATCCAACATTGCAGGGAGACCCTATGCTCTAGCGCAATACGCAAGTATTATTGAATTTATGACAGGCAAAAAACCACACTTCGGCATGTCTGACAATCAAATGAATACCCCCGGTTCATCAACAATAATGGCTCTCGTATATGAAGGGGAAAATGCTGTATCTAAAATTCGCACGATACTTGGACCTACTGATCCGACAAAAGCCCCCTCTGGAACAGTTAGAAAAGAATTCGGTTCTAATGTCATGGTCAATACTGCCCATGCATCTGACAGCTCAAAAAATGCACAAAGAGAAATGAAAATAATGAAAATGCATGAAGGAACATTCGTGCAAGTCGTGGAAAATATCCTTGAACACGCGGAATAATGACAAAAAGAAGACTTAAAACCATTGAAAAATAAACTTTTTTATTATATTCTGAAAATAAAGAGATACTAAATCTCACAAATATTTTATTTCTTTTATTTAACTAACAACCCAATACCCTAATTAATGGAGTTATTTATGTTTAAACGTATATTGTTGTTTGGACCTCCGGGAGCCGGAAAAGGAACAGAAGCCACAAAGCTTGTGAAACTCCTGAATGTACCACACATCTCAACAGGAGATATGTTCAGATACCATATAAAAAACAATACAAAACTTGGACAACGAGTAAAAGAATATACATCAAGTGGAGCTCTTGTTCCCGATGAAGTTACAAATGCAATGGTCAAAGAACGATTAAGCTTGGACGATGTTAAAGCGGGTTTTATTATGGATGGCTTTCCAAGAAGTGTAGATCAAGCAGAATTTCTTTCGGGACTTCTTGATGATCTCTTAATGCCTTTAGAAGCAGTTGTATATCTAAGCCTCAAAGAAAGCGAAATTTTTGTAAGACTAAAAAAGAGAGCCGGCGAAGAAAACCGTGCCGATGATGCAGATCAGGAAATCATAAAAAATAGAATCCGTGAATATAAAGCACAAAGCGAACCATGCCTGGATTACTACCGTCCACAGAAAATAGTACACGAAGTAGATGGAATGGGATCTATAGATGAAGTATTTGAAAGAATAAAAAAAGTTTTGTAAGAGATCCACCCCTTTGTCACCTCTGAAGACGAAAAATGGGAACAGAGCGATTTCGGAGGTGAAGGGATTAAGTTACATTCTCTGTTAAACAATCTTAATTCCGCCATCAACAAGAACTATTTTTCGTTGTTTATAGAGGGTTCCAATTATTTTTTTAAAATTTTTCTTACTCATATTAAATTTTTCTTTAATTATTTTTGGGGGAGTTTTGCTATCGTATGGCAAGAATCCTCCGGCATCTTTTAGTGTTTTCATAAGTGATGGGGCTTCTTCTTTAACATATTCGAAGCCCTGTTTGTAAAGTGTCAGGTCTATTTTGCCATCAATCCTAATTTTCTTGATATATCCTGATTTTTTACTCCCGATTTCAAGTTTTTCAAAAACTTCATTTTTATATAATAATCCGGAAAAGCGATTATCTACAATAGCAAGAAATCCTTGTTCAATAGTCTCGTAAACAAGTAAATCTACCTTCTGACCTTCAGTTAAATCCTCAGAAGTTTTCTCTAAGAATGATGAGATTTTTGACACTGCTATCATACGTTTTGACTTCTCATCAAAACAAATTTTCACAACACATTTATCTCCTATCTGTAATTTTTTTTTGCTGGCTCTAAAAGGTAGCAAGAGATCTTTCTCTAACCCCATATCCAAGAATGCTCCATAAGAACTAACATCCTTTACTGTAAGGCATACAAGATCACCAACGATTCCATAAGGTGTAAGGGTCGTTGCAATCGGTCTATCTTCTGAGTCTGTGTAAACAAAAACAGTTAATGAATCCCCAACTTCGGGATTACCATTGATATATTTACGAGGCAAAAGAACTGTTTCTTCCTCAGAATCAAGATAGCAACCAAAGTCCGTAAATTTTCTAATTTCAAGCGTGTTATATTCTCCAATTTTTAGCATAAATTTCCTTTTTATTTTATTATTCCCAATCCAAGATAACTTTTCCAGATTGTCCAGAGCGCATTACTTCAAATGCTTCTTTAAAATCAGTATATTTAAAATGATGCGTGATTACGGCAGAAATATCCAAGCCGGAATTAAGCATTGCCTGCATCAAGTACCATGTCTCATACATTTCTCTTCCATAAATACCCTTTATCGTTATCATATTGAATATGATAGTAGTCCAATCTATAGCTAAATCTTCTGGAGGTATTCCAAGCAATGCAATGCTTCCTCCGTGAGACATATTTGCCAGCATGTCTCTGAAAGCCATTGGATTTCCAGACATTTCAAGACCAACATCAAACCCCTCTTTCATCTTCAACTTTTTCTGAACATCTGCAATTGTTTCATTTTGTGCATTCAAAGCAACTGTCGCTCCCATTTTCTCTGCTAACGAAAGACGATATGGATTTATGTCTGTAACCACAACATGACGGGCACCCGCATGTTTTACTATTGCCGTAGCCATAAGTCCGATTGGACCTGCACCTGTAATAAGAACATCTTCTCCAAGAACATCAAAAGAAAGTGCCGTATGAGTCGCATTTCCGAATGGATCAAAAATCGAAAGCATATCTGTTGAAATATTTGGATCTGCATGCCATACATTCGTGATCGGGATAGACAAATATTCTGCATAGGCACCCGTACGATTAACACCGACTCCCATAGTATCCTTGCATAAATGACGTCTTCCTGCAAGACAGTTTCTACAACGTCCACAAACTATATGGCCCTCACCTGAAACAAGTTCGCCTATTTGCAAATCATTTACATTTTCTCCAATTGCAGCAACCGTACCAACAAATTCGTGTCCAACAGTCATTGGCACGGGGATTGTTTTCTGTGACCATTTATCCCAATTCCAAATATGTACATCAGTTCCGCATATTGCCGTCTTTTTTATCTTAATAAGCACATCATTTATCCCAACTTTCGGAATGTCCACTTCTTCCAACCAAAGACCTGGTTCCGCTTTTGATTTCACCAATGCTTTCATCTTTCGCATATTATTTCTCTAATTCCTTTTTAACTTCTAAAAATTTAGCAACTGCAAAGTCTATATCTTCTATAGAATGTCCAGCAGAAATTTGAACTCTTATTCTTGCTGCTCCCTTCGGGACAACCGGATAAAAGAAGCCTATTACGTAAATTCCTTTTTCTAAAAGTTTTGCTGCCATATCCTGTGCCAAGACTGCATCTTTAAGCATTATTGGAACAATAGGATGTTCGCCGGGCATTATATCAAAACCATTATCTGTCATCTTTTCTCTAAAACGCGCTGTATTCGCTTTCAATTTATTTATCAATTCACTTGAATTTGTGAGAAGCTCCAATGCCTTCAATGATGCATTTACAATAGCGGGAGGAACTGTATTGGAAAAAAGATATGGCCTTGAGCGTTGTCGTAGAATTTCTATAATCTCTTTTCTACCACTCGTATATCCCCCGCTTGCTCCTCCAAGAGCCTTCCCTAAAGTCCCAGTAATAATATCAACGCGCCCCATAACTCCTTTATATTCGTGAGTTCCACGGCCTCTTTCTCCCATAAAACCCACCGAATGAGAATCATCTACCATTACTAAGGCATCATATTTATCTGCAAGATCACATATCTCGTCCAATTTTGCAATACTACCATCCATAGAAAAAACCCCGTCTGTAGCAATAAGGCGATATCTGCAATCCTGTGCATTTTTGAGGCATTCCTCAAGATCATTCATATCACAGGTTTTATATCGAAAGCGCTTTGCTTTGCAAAGCCTAATTCCGTCAATAATACTTGCATGATTCAGAGAGTCACTTATTACTGCATCTTCCATAGATAGAAGTGTTTCAAAAAGCCCACCATTTGCATCAAAACACGAAGTATATAAAATGGTATCATCTGTACCTAAAAAATCAGATAGTTTTGCTTCTAATTCTTTATGAATCTCCTGAGTTCCACAGATAAAACGTACAGACGACATACCATAACCCCATTTATCTAATCCCTCATGTGCAGCAGCAACCATTTCTGGATTGTTTGCAAGTCCCAGATAATTATTAGCACACATGTTAAGAACTTTATTTTCTCGTCCCTTTACTCCAACTTCAGAACTTTGAGGAGTTGAAATAACTCTTTCATTTTTGTAGAGACCAGATTCTTTTATTTCAGTAAGTACTTTCGTTAAATCTAATAATACTTTCTTCATTTTTTCACCAAGTTTTTCATAAGATTAAAATAAATAATTGCCTCACTATAAAATTTTTCATGAGTTTTCTCAAGTTCTACATCAAAACATCTAGCTATAGTCAGACCTAGAATAATATTACCTATGGTATTTACATGCCATGCATCATTCATTAATTCAAGGTGTTTTTCAGGTCTCTTTAGCTTCAAAGGTTGCCAAAACTTCAGATGATCAATTAATCCTGAATGAGTTTTATTGGCAACTTTTCTTACTATATCCATATTTTTAAAAAAATCGACATTTCTTTTTTCTTGTTCCTCTTCATCAATAGGTGAATAATATGTTTGAAATATGACAAAGCACTCCATTTCCTGAAATCTTTCATATAATTTATATAGATTTTTTTCATATTCATCAGCACCTAAGTTATTTAGAGGGTTTGCGTCATTACCACCAATTGTAAGAAAAACAAGATCAGGTCGATAAAAAGCTGCATCGGCATCAAAACGTCGCAATAAATCTCGCGTTGTTTCACCCCCTGTACCGCTATTTATACAGTGATGAATTCTACCGCACTTGTGCTTAATAGTAAGTTCAAAGCAATCAAGCCAATGCTGACCGGGAATAAATCTTTCGGTATTTGATGAACCGAAAGCCAAGACTCTTACCTTTTCTCCATTCTTTTTCTTTTTTCTTATTTCTGTAAATTTCTTTGTAAAAGTCATTGAGTCGATTCCTTTTTGGTTTTAACTAAAAAACAAGAAAAAGATTTTTCCCATTCTTATTTTATTGCGACTTAAATTAAGTTTCTCAAAACTACGCCAACATATCAGCATCACCTGCAGACGAAATAAGAAATGCCGGAGGCATTCCCTGTAAAAACTCATCGTATCTATGATAAAAATCCAATTGTTTATCTTCTTCAGGGGCGATAAAACCAAGAAAGATCACATCTGCATCTTTGGACTCTCTGCGAAAGATATCTTTAAAACGATTCTGTCTAAATATTGCCTTGTTTTCCGCTTCTATCCTGGCATCCTCAGAGAGTTGTTTCAAGGCCTTTTCTGCCGGTTCAACACCTTCCTTGCTTTCAACTAAACGTAATAAACGAATAGTTGTTTTTTCCCAGCCCTTATTCTCCTGTAGTAAGTGTGCAAGCATCATCATCAAACTACCATTATTTTTACCACGCCACCAAATATCAATGCGTCCACCCTCCGCGGGTATAGGACAAGGTCTATCTTCAGTATCCACCATAATCACACAACTCTTTCCCAGATCAATTATCATCTCAAGATGACTCACAAAAGGTTTTATTCTTTGTTCATCTTCCGGCCATCCCAGCATAACAATATTTGGTTTTATCGGACCAATAGAATGACATTGGAGAAAGTGAAATAATCCTTCGTCAAAATCCGGTGTCACAAGTACTTCCGGGATAACTTCAATGTCCTGTTCATCAATAAAGTTATTAAGACGTTTATATTCTTGTTTGCGCATCTCTTTCAACTTATCAAATTTTCCCACCAAAATCTCGGTCATAGAGACAATACCACAACCTCCCTCAAGTTTTAGAGCAAACTGAAGAAGAGATAATCTAGACGTTGGATTTCCCGTAAGAACAGCAATTGTAGGACGCCAATTTTTGGGATTAACAGGCATCTTCCTCAATTTAAAAAGATTATTACGAATTCTAGAGTAAACAAAACCCCTGCGTGCATCCCCAAAAGTCTGTTCTAAAACCTTTTTACGAGCACTCATAAACAACAGTAGCATAATAATTATTGCAACAAATGCGGCAATAGGGTTAATAACAAATGAAAGAACAAAACACGCCAAAGCTCCTATTAAGGCAATAGACCAGTGAAAAAAACGAAAACGGGGTCGAAACGATGGATTAGAACCGAAGGATTCAACAAAAGTTGCCACATTCACCATTCCATAAGTATAAAGGAAAAACATAGTAACAATTGCGGAGACAGCATTTAATGCCGGACTCATTCCAGAATCACTCAGACCTTTAGCCCCCGCCCAAAGAATAATCCCAAAAGTAATTACTTTTGACAAAATAAGTGCACGCCGAGGTTCCTTATTTTTTCCCTCCAGTTTGGCAAACACATTTATAGTCGAATATATTTTATCCTGCGATAATGCCTGCAGGACACGCGGTGCTCCGAGAAAAGAACCTATTGCACTTGAAACAGTGGCACAAAAAACACCTGCTGTCACAAGATAACCCGTTCCCCATAGTGCATTTTGAACTAAAGAGATGTAAGGCTTGTTAATGAGAGTTTCTCGCGAAAAGGCTCCACCACAAAGAACAATTTGCAAAACATAAATTGTAACTCCTACAACAATTGCAGCAATAGTACCTTTTGGTATTGATTTCTGTGGATCTTTCAGATCACCTGACATATTAACTCCTGCCATAATACCAGTCATCGCCGGAAAAAACAATGCAAACATTCGATAGGCACTTACATCCGGAACTGCCTTAAAATTTTCACTTAGAGTAGCTGGAGAAAACTGAAGCGCAGCTCCAGCCATAAATGCAAAGATCCCCAAACTTAACGCAGCTAAGATAAAAAACTGGACTTTTATCGCCCAATGTGCGCCAACCCATGACAAGAAAAAAAGCAGAATACCGACCAAAAGACTGACAATAAGATAATAATCCTTCAAATGAGGAAATGTGTTTGCAAGAGATTCTGCAAATCCAAGAATATAGAATGGAATGGAAAGTGCCTGAGCAAGAAAAAGCATAACTCCTATTGCACCACCATAACCAAGCCCAAGGGTTCTGGAAATAAGAAAATAAACCCCACCCGCAGAAACAGGGGTGTTTGTTGAAATTGCTGACAAAGAAAGTCCCGTAGCCAAAGAGATAGAAGAAGCAACCAGCAAGATTAAAAGAGCTCCTCCAACCCCCATTTTTCCAATAACCAATCCCGTCCTCATAAACATGATTAGACCAAGAATAGTTAATATCGACGGAGTAAAAACTCCCGCAAAAGTTCCAAATTTATGTCCCATAATGATTTAATGATTTAATGATTTGATGATTTGATGATTTGATGATTTAATGATTTAATGATTTAATGATTTAATGATTTAATGATTTAATGATTTAATGATTTAATGATTTAGACATTGCACGAAAAGCCTTTTTCGCTTCGCTCAAAGGCTTTTCGTACACTGTCTGTTTCTGTTTGCAGTTATTTTTTGAGTAAATAAGACTTAAAAATCATTATTAAGGAGTCCGTATTTATTTCAACTAAAGTTCAAAATCTCTTATTTTGAACCTAGAAAGCCTATATAAAAAGGTTTTTGGGTCTTTAAAAACCTC
>JAYEIY010000119.1:0-2515 GCA_034660375.1 Verrucomicrobiota bacterium | reverse complement strand
GTATATTTTTCTTAGACACTCTTTCATAAAAGTAGCAACTCCCAAATCTTTAAATAAATCTTTTAAATTCTCCAATTCTAAAAGTGTTTTGTCGTCAAGATTTTCTTCATTTTTCAGAAAAAGAAATGTATTTTTCGTCACTCGTGTTTTTTACGATGAAACACTTTTTTAAAGGGGTCGGTGACACCTTTTAAACTCAAGACTTAAAATTTCTTGAGGATTTAGGTTTAACTTACACAGTATCTAAGACCTATTTTTCTGAATATGTAGACATTGCACGAAAAGCCTTTTTCACTTCGTTCAAAGGCTTTTTGTACACTGTATGTTTCTGTTTGCAGTTATTTTTTTGAACAAATAACATTTAAAATCATTATTAACGAGTCAGTATTAATCTCAGATAAAGTTCAAATTTTTTGATTTTGAACTTATAGAGCCTGTGTAAAAAAGTTTTTTGGCTCTTTAAAAACCTTTTCGTGCAGGGTCTATGTATAGCTTGGCATGCTAAAGATTCAAAGATCTTTTTATTAGGATTATTGCGTCTTTCAAATCCTTTTTAAACTGCTCCCACAAGCTAGACGGCTCATAACTCTGCAGATTACTCATGTTACCAGCATATCTAATTAAGGCAACCGGAGTAACAAAACGTGGATTATTTATCTCATCAGAAATATTATTAACCAACTCCATATCACGAGGTGTAGCAACATGAACAGGCATATAAAAAACATCTCTTGCTAGCTTCCTTATATTTTTTATCTGCGCCCCACCCCCAACAAGAATGACTTTATTACACAAAAGAGAAATATCAGTGTTCTTTGTCAAATCTATTTTTATCTCTTCCAAAATCTCTCTTAATCTAAGTTCCATTATCTGTTCTATACTTGAACGAGCTACATGTAAATTGTTATCCACATCAAGATAAACGAGTTCTTCCTCCCCCGTAGCAATTGCAGACCCATCCTCCTCAAACAATTTTCTGCATTTCGACATAGACAATTCCAGCCCTATCGCAAGATCATTTACAACATTCTGACAACCAATAGATAAAATTCCGGAAGAAATACAACCTACTCCCCTGAAAATAGTATAATCAGTAACCCCCTCTCCCATATTAATAAAAAGCACACCTCCTTCTCTATCCTCAGTTTTCAACAAAGCGAAAGCATCTGCAACCGAAGTCAAAGCAATATCTGCCGGAGGTTTGCCCATTATCTCCTCAATAATAGTAGCAGTTGTCTTAAGTGTATTTGTATCCCCATAAACAATATGAACATCCACACTTAAACTATTAGCAACAATGCCTATAGGATTTTGAACTTCTTGTTTTTGTTCTGCTATTGAATAACGCTTGTCAATAAAATGTAAAATGTGCTCTTCAGGAGAAGCAGGATTATTTCCGGCAAATTCTCGCGCTCTATCAAGATCTTCTTCTGTGATTCTGCCATCCTGAGAATTAACAGAGACTATTCCCATTTTATCTGCGACTCGAATATGAGAGCCTGTCGTTGCAAAAATAATGTCCCCAATCTCCTCTCTCGTAGAATTTTCAAGTTCTGCAAGCATACTGCGAAGCTTATCTTCAATCGCAAGAGTATCTACTATCCGTCCTTTGATGACGGAACCCGAAGTCTTTTTTTCGATTCCTCCCAGAATGTTTATACTGTTGTCGGGCAGAATGTCTGCTTGAACAGCTTTTATAGAATATGTTCCTATCTCAATTCCGGTAAATCTTATATTGTTTTTTCTCATATTCTCAATAAACTCAAAAAAAATTAACTTCTCAGAACATTACGTATCTTTTCTTCAGAAATGAAGCCTTCCCTTAAAATTTCTACCTTATCATCAATTACTGAAACAACCGTTGAAGGAACTCCATTTTTTATTGTTCCTGCATTGATCAATAAATCAACAGGCTCTCCTAATGTGTTCCCATAGTCCTCCGGATTTTTAGGAGGAATTTCTCCACTTATATTTGCACTTGTTGCAGCCAATGGAGCACCCAGTAAATGAATAATATCCTGAACAAGACTATAATCAGGATATCTAAAACCATAACTTGCACCGCTTGCCTCTTCAACTACAATAGTAAGAGGCCCAGGCCAGAATTTTTCTGCTAATTTAAGGGCTTTCCCTCTAAATGCATCTGTTACTTGCTTTGACATAACTATACTGCCGACCAATATTTGCAATTTTTTGTCTGCGGGACGTTTTTTTATCCTGAAAATCCTTTGCTTTCCTGCGTCATTATTCCATAAACAAGCTATCCCATAAACCGTTTCTGTAGGAATAATTATTACTCCACCTGTATTGAGATTTGTAACAGCAGATGAAAGCATATCCGGATTGTCAATGTCTAGTATTTTCATAATTATACCTAAAAAAGATTTCTAAATATTAAAAAAAGATTGAACCATTTTACATCTAAAATATAAAATAGCGGTATTTCTTTGCAATTGCAAAAAAAGACACTATATTATTTTAATAAAGTGTGAAAAACTTTATTTAGACAGTCTAT
>JAYEIY010000118.1:0-2516 GCA_034660375.1 Verrucomicrobiota bacterium | reverse complement strand
CATTATTTTGTTCAATAACCTTTTTTATTCTTGCAAAGATTTCTATATCCAGAGTCCTTGGACGAATTCTTGGACTCAATTTTTTTTTACTCTCTCTCTTTTTTGTAATTCCGTTTTCGACAACAACAGGTGAAGAAAAGATCTTGTTTTATATCTTTGGCTATCCTTATTACAAAGAGAGTTTTTTCTTTGTTATACTTGTTGTTCTTAGAGCAAATACTCTCCTAATTCTATCTATATCTCTAATTGCGGGGATGGATTTTGTAACACTTGCTCATGCATTGGCACATTTGCGAGTTCCTAGAAAAATGATACACCTTTTCCTTTTTTCTGTACGATACCTAAAAATAATGTGGTTGGAACACCAGAAAATAAAAATTGCTATGCAAATGCGATTATATAAACCAGCAATGAATTTGCGAACTTATAGGGTTATTATGTATGGAACAGCGGTTTTGTTTGCCAAAAGTCTGGGACGTTCAGATAAAATCTATAAAGCAATGAAATGCCGTGGATTTAATAGTGAATTTTATTTAATTGATCATTTTAATATATCTAAAAAAGATTTTCTTTTTGGAGGATTATCTGCTTTATTACTGGGCTTTTTAACATTAACAACCTTTTTTTTTTTAACCCTCTTTAGACAGTGTACGAAAAGCCTTCAAGCGTAGCGAAAAAGGCTTTTCGTGCAATGTCTATTTATAGATGAAAAACACCAATTTACTAATAGAACTTAAAGATATTTCTTTTTCATATCCCGATGGAACAAAAGTAATCTCCAACTTTAATTTGAAGTTAAAAAAAGGAGATAAAACTGCGCTGAAAGGAGAAAATGGTTCAGGGAAAACAACTCTCCTTGAAATTATAACAGGTTTGCTAGTTCCTAATTCAGCAGAAATTTTTGTCTGCGGAAAAAAATGTTGCAAAGAAAAAGATTTTCAGAATGCAAGAAAAAATCTAGGTTTTCTATTTCAGAATCCTGACGATCAGCTTTTTTGTCCTACTGTTGCAGAAGAGATAGCCTTCGGCTTGTTTAATCTTGGGAAAAAAAGAAGTGAAATAGAACAGATTGTATCAGAAATTCTTCGAAAATTTGATATAACACACCTTAAAAATACAATAACATATCATCTTTCCGAGGGAGAAAAACATATTGTTGCACTCACAGCTATTCTTGCTATGGAACCCGAAGTACTGCTTCTTGATGAACCAAATACCGCCCTCGATGAAAAGGCAGAAAATCGCTTGGTCTCTATATTAAAAAATCTAAACAAAACCATACTTGTTGTTTCTCACGATGACCGTTTTATAGAACAAATAACGAATAAGACCATAGAACTACAAAAATAATCAACGAATCCTGAAAGCAGTTATTCCATCAATTCTGAATTCCTGCGTATCGCCTTCATATCCGTATGGGTTCAAGGCGGAAACATGTTTTTTTCGGGTATAGTGGAACCCTACTACGTATTTTCCAGCAAGTTGGGGTTCGATAAAACCTATATCATTTGTTTTCATTAATATATCAGCACCATCATCGGGATCTATCTGGCGGATAACTGTATATCCTTTGGCTCCTGTCATCATTGAGCGCAGGCTTGTTAAAGCGGTATCCGCAATATTAATCAAGCGTTCGTCATTGCCTAGTAACCATCCATAAAGACCTTGCCTTCTCCATAGTTTTCGTCCACTTTTTTTGTCAAATGCTACAAGAACAGAGACAGTTTTAGTTGTTGGCTTGTTCATTATACCTTTGAATTCATCCATCTCCTTCAATTCTTTGTATGCTGGGGGGAGTTTTTCCCCCTTGTCAGAATCTGCGACAGCGTCCAGAACAGAACCATATATATAAACCTTTTTCTTTCCTACAATTATTCCATTTGATTTGCTATCAACGTCTGTAGACCAAAGTTTTTTACCAGTTTTTAGATCATGGCAGACAGTGCCATTAGTTTTTAGAAAGAGTAATCCCTTGTCTATATACATAGTGGAGAAAGATATTTGGTTTGCAGCAATGGTATAGAGTTCTTTTCCATCTTCAGCGAAGGCATGGATCTCACCTCCGAGAAAAAGAAGGAGAATCTTTTCATCTGTCATTTTTGGAGGAAATGGTGGGATTTGTGGCATTTTAATCTGCCATTTTTTATTCCCATTTTCAATATCATGTGCAATAAGAACAGATTTGGGTCCTTCTGCAGGAACTCGTGGCACATAGATTCCTATCAAGGAATTAGCTCCCAGCAGGAGATTTGTCAGATTAATTGCCTTAAATAGTTCTTTTCTCCACTTTTCTTTTCCTGATTTTGCATCCAGACAAATAGTATATCTTTTTGTAAGGGGTTTATTTTGATAAAGTTCCTGGATTTTTTCTCTTATTTTTTTAGCTTCGTTTTCATTTTTAGGCAAGCTTTCTTTTGGAACATCTTTATAGTCTTCATATCCATAATATCCATAGAGTTTTTTTTGAGCATTTTCCAATTGTTCACGATTTTCTTTTGCTTTTTGTGGGTTATCCG
>JAYEIY010000117.1:0-12505 GCA_034660375.1 Verrucomicrobiota bacterium | reverse complement strand
AGACTGTAGAGTTTGGAGGCGAGAGTATAGCCTGGATCAATATAATCCACCCATAGGGCTTTAGGGAAGAGCTTATTGCATATTTCCTTTCCTTTCTTTCCGCATGTCATACCGTTTACTATTGCTGGATGAGTGTGAACTACATATTTATATGGTATTATATTATGTAGCGGAGCTTCAACAGAGGGGCGTCCAGAAAAATCTGAACATACAGAAAGTGCCATAAGATTTTTAACTTGCTTTTCTCTTTCTGGCGCAGACAAGGATTGTTCTATAGAAAAAACCTTGTTAACAGAATCCCTCTTTAGTTTAATAAAATTCTTTGTTTTTATTGTTGCAAGCGGGATTTCACTAGGTTTTACATAAAGAAAATCTGAATCTTTGCATGATGTATTTCCTCCTCCTGCAAGTACATAATTGGGGTTCGAACCATATCTATTTGATAATTTTGTGATCTCTGAAAACATATAAATAACCTTTTTTTATTTTTTAGACTTTTAAAAAGAATTTTTTAACTTAAGTTCTTTCACTTTTTCTGAAAATTGCATTTTTTTGAAATGTTTTTAAGAAATAGTGAAATATCTTTTTTAATATAGTTAAATATTATGGTTTGCACATCTTCAACTGCTAATTATATTAAAAATCTTTTTTCGCGGGTCTTTTATGACTTTGCCATTGTAATCCAACTTATAAGTCTGAACAGGAATAGAGATTGTTTTTCGCATTTAATTGTGATTATATGAGATGAGTTAATATGCGCTAATCTCCTCTTTCCAGTTGAGAAAATTTGATAAACAAGAATAAAACGAGGAAATAAACCAGTATGGCAGTAAGAATTAGATTAAGAAGAATGGGAAAAACAAATTCTCCAAGTTACCGAGTTATGGTTGCTGACAAACGCAGTCCAAGAGATGGAAAATTTATTGAACAAATTGGTTACTATAGACCAATACAAAAAGAATTGGATATTAAACTGGATAGGGCTGAATATTGGCTTTCTCAGGGTGCATCTCCATCAGAAACTGTTGAGAGATTGATAAAAATGGCGCGTGCCGGAGAATGGAAAGTACAACCTAAAGAAGAACCACAGCCTGAAGAACCCAAGGTTGAAGAAAACAAAGCTGAAGAACCACAGCCTGAAGAACCCAAAGTTGAAGAACCACAGCCTGAAGAACCCAAAGTTGAAGAACCAAAAGTTGAAGAACCCAAAGTTGAAGAACCCAAAGCTGAAAAAGAGTAGTTGTTTAGCTTAGCGCTACGGTTTGAATGGCTGATTTTTATTACTCTGAGCTAAGCATAAAGTAGCTCTAGGTTTCTATTAAAAATAATAATAAAAAATAATACAACTCTGATATTTTGTTTCTGGGGAATTATTTTTTTTATATGTGAGGACGAAGAATGGTTAAAGGTTTATTTAAGAAGTTGTTAGGTAAGGATGTGCAGGAAGACTTAGCGGTAGGTCAGGAAGACTTAGCGGTAGGTCAGGAAGACTTAGCGGTAGGTCAGGAAGACTTAGCGGTAGGTCAGGAAGACTTAGCGGTAGGTGAAGTTGTTGCAGACGCTAATCTTGGATCTGAGGGAGCAGAGTTGGCAAGTTTTGTTAATTTTGTTGTATCCCGTTTGGTTGACAGTCCTAAAAAAGTGAATGTAGAGGTTGCAGAAAAAGGTAAGAATATTTCCCTGAACATAACCTGTGAAAAATCAGATATAGGTAAGGTTATAGGAAAACGTGGACGTACAATAAGTGCTATTCGTTCTCTCATTAATGGTGCTGGAAGCAGGCTTGGGAAAAAAACAAGCGTTGAAGTCCTTGATTAAGCTTTATGCGTATTGACTATATAACGCTTTTCCCCGAAGCCTTTAAGGGAGGACCGCTTGGAGTTTCAATCGTTAATAGAGCTATACAAGAAGGGAAAGTAGAGATTAATATTGTTAATCTCAGGGATTATACCCATGATGCACACCGCAGTGTAGATGATGCTCCTTATGGTGGCGGTGCGGGTATGCTTATGAAAGTGGAACCTATTTTTGAGGCAGTTGAATCTTTAAAAACGGATGACTGTCGGGTTGTTTTGCTGACTCCGCAAGGCAATCTCCTTACTCATCAAACTGCAGTTAGAATGTCCACAGAAAAACATATTATATTTATTTGTGGGCATTATGAAGGTGTTGATGAACGGGTGAGAAAGTTTTTGGTTGACGAGGAAATTTCGATTGGTAACTATGTTCTTACCAACGGTAATTTACCAGCTATGGTTGTAACCGATGCTTTAATAAGACATATCCCAGGAGTACTGGGGTCAAAAGATTCTCTTAAAGATGAATCTTTTTCAAACGGAGATTTATTAGAATACCCGCAGTATACACGTCCCGCTGAATATAGAGGAATGTCTGTTCCTGAAGTTCTTTTATCGGGAAACCATGGAGTAATTGAGCAATGGCGGTATCAACAGACCGTTTTACGAACTGAAAAGAGGCGTTCAGACGCCTGAATTTTTATATTTTCAAAATGAAATAAAAGGAGTTTATAGGAAATGAATAATATCATCGCAAATATTAATAAAGATCAGCTTAAAACAGATTTGCCGGAGATTCTTTCTGGAGATACTGTGAATGTACACATAGACATCTCTGAGAAATCAGCAGAAAAAGCTCAGGTAAAAATCCAGGTTTTTAAGGGAATTGTTATTGCTCTCAATGGTAGTGGAATTTCAAGAACTATCACTGTAAGAAAAATCTCTTTCGGAAAAGGTGTAGAAAAAATAATTCCTTTGCATTCTCCCAAAATTAAGGAAATTGAAATTGTAAGTCATGCAAAAGTCAGACGTGCAAAACAGTATTTTCTCCGTGATCGCAAAGGAAAAGCCGCTCGTTTGAAAAGAGAAATCCGTAGTAAGAAAAAAGCCTAGTCAAGACCGTGAACGAAAGGTTAAAAAAAACAAAAACCTTTAATGCAGTCTCTATAGGTTCAAAATTAGATGTTTTGAACCTTATTTGAATTTTATAGATGAGATTCAGTGTTCAGAATCTTTTTTAATCTTTAACTATGAGAGAAACCACTATAATGTATGAGTACGAAGATGATGCATATAGTTGTGGTTTTTCATCTGTTGCAGGAATTGATGAGGTAGGCAGAGGACCACTTGCCGGACCCGTTGTTGCTGCAGCAGTTCATTTTCCCCGTAATGCAGAATTACCTCCCGTTGATGATTCTAAAAAATTAACAGCATCAAAACGTCAGGATTATTCAGAAAAATTATATAATATTCCTGGTATAAAAATTGGTCTCGGTGTTGTTTCCTGTAAAAAAATAGATTCTATAAATATACTTCGGGCAACTCATCTTGCAATGAGAACTGCCTTGTCTAAAATATCTCCTCCCGTCGATTTTGTATTGATTGACGGTCTTCCCGTAAAGTCAATTACTCTGCCATATAAAAATATTATAAAAGGTGATAGCAAAAGTGTAAGTATTGCAGCTGCAAGTATTATAGCAAAGGTTTACAGGGATGATATAATGGTGAAAGCTGCAAAGAAATATCCTCAGTATGGTTTCGCAACCAATATGGGCTACGGAACAAAAGAACATCTTGATGCTTTGAAGAAAAACGGAGCAACTCCAATACACAGAAAATCTTTTAAACCGGTAAGAGCAGTTATCCCAGGAATTCCCAGACAGACTGAATTTAATCTGGATGTTTGATGTTAGCCATTGCCGTCTTTTTCTCCTGGTGTCCTAGAAACCTCCAGCAATATTCTCCAGAATCGGTTGAAAAATATCTCGTCCTATTTGCCTGAATTCTTCTGTTTCGGGAAGTTCTCCGGCAAAACATGCAAAGAATGCGGGATCCAAATCTTCATTGTTTGCGTAAAATGATTTGGTTGTTGTCCACTTGGATATTGCACTTTCCATTGCTTTTTCGTCAGAATTAGTTCTTTTTAATTTTCTTGCATATTCCATGGATGTTTTTGGAAAGAAGGGGAGGGGGGCTTTTAATCCTTTCCAGTAAAAATTCAAAAGAAGGGATAGGTTTTCTTTTGCTTTATATATTGATATTTCATTAAAAATATAAGTTTTTTCTTTTTTTAAGTAGAGGATTGTTTTTTTTGGTAGTTTTTCATACTCAAGTGTATTTAAAATGAGATGTTTTATCCATGCTTCGAGTAGATATTTAGGAGTATCTTTTGCATATTTACATACAATTTGTGCATCATCTAGAAAAAGATTATCAAGTTGAAAATTCAAAGAAAAAGGCTCTAACATAACTTCTTCGCTAATTGCTTCTGTTTTTATAGAATGTTCGCTGTAAATCTTATTTGCGTACTCCGCAACGTCTGTGTATTGTTCATTAAAAACACTTTTTCCCCATTCTCCTACGGGTAATTCTCCTGAAGCGGTCATGAATGTTAAAATATCTCTTTTTATAGAATCAGATGGCTTGCCTGTTTCAATTATTTTTTCTAAAATCATGTTGTCTATTTTATAGGAATCTAAACCGGGAGTTATTGAAAATCTTTCACGATCTTGGAGTTCGATTTCCTCCCATAATTTATAGTTTAAATCCAGCCTGTGTCTCAATAGATATGCGCAAGGATTTTTAAAAAAGGAATACAGAGACTTATCCGAGACCTTGAGAAATTCTTCGGATGGTTCTGAAAGTCTTTCGGATATATACAGCCTTGGTTTGTTATACAGAGAATCAATCTTATTGCGTTTTTTTATATTTTTTTCTGCGGCTGTTAAATCTGTTTGTGAATAACTAAATAGTTTTTTATTTGTCTGGTTGAAGTATTGCAGACTGAATGGTTGGAGAGGGTGTTCGACTATTATTTGGTCTAAAATGGGGTTTTCTTTCTCATTTTTTAATTTATAGTTTGCCTCAATATAATCGCATAATTCGCTTAGGGCTACTGCGGGTGGGATTTTTGTATTATCTTTGATGTCTTTTCCTATGTAACTTATATAAAGTTTTTCCTGAGCAGAAAGAATACTTTCAAGAAATATGTTTTTGTCATCTTCACGTACATTGCGATCTCCCTTTTGTGGAAATTGATTGATAAGATCAAAGCTTAGTTTTTGTGCCTGCCTTGGAAACTCTCCATCATTCATGCCTATTATACATATTACTTTCGCTGGGATACTGCGCATTGGAAGCAATTTGCAAAAGGTTACTCCTCCTCTTAGAAATCCGGCGTGAGAACTTTTTTCCTGCATGTTTTTCTCTAGGAATGCGGAAATTACTTCAATATTGCAATTTTTAGAGAAATCTGCACGCATTATATGTGATATAGCGGCGGTGATTGATTTAGATACTATATTAATCCCTTCTGCAGACTCTTTTGTTTCAAGAAAAAAAGATGAGAGGATTTCTTGCATAAGACCCTGCCAACTTTCGGGAGTCCTTTCTAAAGAACACTGCTTTTGAAATTTAAAAAGTCTTTTTGCGTACTCCGCAAAATTTCCCAATAGAATTGCGCTCCCGCCTTCAATTTTGTCGTAGGGAAGAGTGTGAGAGTTTTTATTGTCATAAATGGGATTCTTTTTATTCTGTTTCATTGCATAACCTAGTAGCATTCGCTTTAATCCGTCATTCCAAGAATTCTCTGAAAAATACTCACACTCTGAGAGTTTTTGTTTTAGAAAGTCTTCGTCTATTCCCCAGTTTATATGATTTTCCGAGAGCCAGTCTCGGAGTGTTTCAAGGTCAGATTCGGAAAAATCAAATTTGCGATAAACGGACTCCGTTTCAAATATATCTATTACATCATTTACCTTGAAACGTGAATTCATTAGTTTTAAAATCTGCAGAAAAGCAATCGCCTCCTGATTTTCTTCTGTATATCCACGATCCGCAATAGTAGAATAAATATATCTGCTGTTGTATCTGCGACTTTTAAAGATTGCTTCAATATAGGGAGTATACGCCTGGATGTCAGGTGTCATAACAATAATATCTTTAGGCATAAGTTTATTTTCTGATTCATCAAACATGTTCAGAAGATTGTTGTAAAGTATTTCAATCTCACGCATACGGCTGTGACAGCAGTGAATCTGGATGCTTTTATCTCCATCTTTCTGTTCGTCTTTTTCTCCGTTTGGATCTATGCGCCTGGGTTCTTTAAGTTCAAGAATATCCCCTTGAATCGATTTTAAGAGGTTCTCAGGAACAATATCAACAAAACACTCCTGTTCATGAAATTTTGTGGCGGAGTAACCTGCACGAATAATTTCACTGAAAAAGTCTCTTCCTTGCTTGCCAAGTGAGGCTAAGAGTTGATTCTGAGTGTCCATATAGAGGGCATTATCTTTTTCCTGTGCACGCAAGGTTTCTTTTTCAGAAAAATTATCTTCAACAAAGCTTCTAGTGGGATTTAGATAATAAAAATCAATATTTGTTATTTCCGATAATTTGGCAAAGATTTCAAAATGCAGTGGAGGCATAGAGGAGAATCCGAATAGAGAGATTTTTTTTGGGATATTTGAAGCATTTAGATTGGACATCTTTGCTACCAGTGCGGGGAGGTGTGGATTGGGATAGTTCTTACTTATTTCCTGCCATAATCTTTTTTGCCAAGTCTTTTTACGAAATTCTTTTGGGGTTGTTTTGTTTTTTGCGGAGTCCGCATTATCCCATTCCATGATGCCTGATGGACGAAACGTAAGATATTGATCAAAGATCCCTGCAATTTTTTCTGCTATCTGTAGAGTCTTCAAGTTTATAGAATTACTCCCTCCTATATAATTTTGCAATTCACTAAAAAGTTCTTTTTCTTCTTTTAACAATTTAGGAAGAACATCAATAATCTGCCACGTCATAATCTCCGGCATAAAGGGAATCTCATTGACCGAATACCCCCTTATCCCAAAAATATTCCTGTAAATAAAGTTTTTTGGAAACGGAAAATCAATGTTTGTTGAGATTCCATTTTTCTCGGCAATCATATAATTTACCCATTGTGCCATACCACGACTCTGCACAACAACAGTTTGTTTTTCAAAAATAGAAATTTTATTTTGCGGACTCCGCAGATTTGTCGCAAGAATATCTGCTAAAACGTTAAGTTTATTGCCTGTGTATAAAGTAAAGCTCACGATTATTTATTCCTCTCTAAGTTATCAAAAAATTCTATGCTGTATCCGGCGCACAATTCTAGTATGATAATGGCACGAGACGTATTAAGTAAGTCTGACTCTCCTCTGAAATTCCAGGCTCCTTCTTTGTTTTGGGAATTGATAATAGAAAGAACAAGTTCTTTGCGCCAGTTATGAGGAACAGAATCCTGATCTATAATAATGTCTGAATTGTAACATAGAAGTGCTTTGGAAAGATTGTAATATTTGAAGATATTTCCAGAAGTCTGTTTACCTATACTGTAGTTTCTGCTGAGGATTGAGTATTCATTTATAGTTCGACTGTCAGATCTTTTGATCCCTAGAAGGAGTAGATTTTTGAGATTAATATAAGATATTATTTTGCAATCATCTTGAGAATTAGTTTTTTGAGAAGTTTTTTTAATAAAAAAGTCCTGGGAAGTTTTTTCTAGATCTCTAGATAGATAGAGTGCTTCAATTACCCACGACTTTATTAATCTAGCTGTACATGAATCTTTGCAACTTTTCCTGTTGTAAAAACTATAACGCCACGTGAGAGAGCCGAATGATTTGTTTTTTACAACAGATAAAAGAAAGTTTGTAGCTTTTTTTAGGGAGGGATGAAAACTTTCTCCTTCTAAAGATGATAAAAAAACTGTTGAGACTGCTGTTTCATATACGGTTGTAGTAGAAAGATTCTTTCTAGCTATACTGCCATCTTTTTTTTGACATGCGACAATATACTCAGCAGCCCGTTTGACTGCATTGATATCTTTTCCATCCTGTTGCCCCGGAGATTGTTTTATGGCCATAGCACACAGAGATGTCTTTGAACATTCTGAATCTCCCCAGCTTCCATCTGGTAACTGTTTTGAAATAAGAAAGTTAATGGCTCTTTTTATTGAGGTCTCTGCTTCAAATATCAAAGAAAGCGGCAACTTAGGCTTGATCGCATTCGCCGCAGGCAAAATCTGCTGTACACAGAAAAAGACAACAAAAAGTAACAGAAAGAAAAATCTATTGTTTAATCTCATAAAATTTGTTTGTAATAAATTAAGAATTCAATATATTTATATAGTTCATATATTAAAAAATTCAATAGAAACGGATAGAAAAAGTGAAAATAATAAAAACAAAACTTCCTGGAGTATTAATAATCGAGCCTACTGTGCTAGAGGATTCTCGTGGCTTTTTTATGGAAAGCTATAATAAAAATAAATTTTCTGCAAATGCAATAAATGTGGATTTTGTACAGGATAATCATTCTCGCTCTACTGCAGGTACTCTTCGTGGTCTTCATTGGCAGGCTGCTCCGCAGGGGCAGGATAAACTTGTACGGGTCGTCAGGGGAGAAATCTATGATGTAGCTGTGGATGTCAGGCGTGACTCTTCAACATTCGGACAGTGGGTCGGTGTGACCCTTTCCGAAACAAATAAACGTCAACTCTTTATTCCGAAAGGATTTGCTCATGGCTTTTGCGTACTCAGCAAAATTGCAGATTTTCTCTATAAATGTACTGCATTTTATTCACCAGAACATGAAAAAGGTATTTTATGGAACGATTCTAAACTAAATATTGATTGGCCGATAAAGAATCCACTCCTCTCTGAAAAAGATAAAAAACTCCCCCATTTGTCAGAAATTGATGGATATTGTGAAGAAACTTCAAAGGACTAAAAATGGAAATAGTTATAGGAATAGTTTGTGTGCTTTTTTTTATATGGCTACTTAGATTCGTATGGACATTGAGTAAATTAATATTTAAATTACTTCTTGGAGTGGGGATTGTGGCGACTGTAATTGCCGGAGTACTTTTCTTTTTTAATTCTAGTTTACCGTAAAAAAAATTTAAGAAATGTAAAGGATATGAGGATATAGATGGCTGGTTTTAAACAACATATTTTCGGTGGGATGGTAACAGGAGTGGGTGGTGCGGTTTTGTCTGTTATGACCTTGGGATTGACTGCTTCTCAGGGTGCCATAGCATTTATTTTGGCAACTCTTGCTTCAATTATTCCGGATATTGATTCTGATACAAGCAAACCGGTGCGGATGTTATTTGGTTATCTTGGAATTCTTTTGCCCATTGTTGTCCTTCATATATTTTATCCTAATGGAGCTTCTATGGAGACTCTGGTGCTTGTATTGGTGCTTGGATATATTCTTGTTAGAGATATTATTTCAGTTATATTCTTGAAATTTACTTCTCATCGAGGGATTATACATAGCATTCCGGCAGCCGTTATTTGTGGAGAAGTTACATATCTTTTATTCCGTCAGTCCAGTTTGAAGCCCAGAATCCTTTTTGCATGTATATGTTTTGTTGGATATATGGTTCATTTGATGATGGACGAAATCTGGTCTGTAGATTTAATGGGTGCTTCCATAAAGAGGAGTTTTGGAAGTGCTATTACATTTGTTGCAGGGAATAAATTAAAAACAATCCTGGCGTATTTACTCATTGCTCTTTTGGGAATGTTAATAATGCGTGTTGCGTAAGTGCGTTCGATGCTTTTTGACGTATGCAGTATAAATTTTATAAAGCTTTGCACCAAACTTATATTTTTATTGCTCGTCCTACCAATGAAACTTTTGTTCTATAATTGAAATAAATTACTATCTTGTTAAAGTAAAAAGAAATTTGCCAAGCACAGGCTCGGCGTTCCCTTATAAAACTAAAAAACTTACATTAATATCTTTTTATGGGTAATTATCTTAAAAAAATAAATTTTTTCTTATTCTGTTTGTTCCTTTCGACTTTATTTCACGGGATTTTCTTTAAAGTTGCAGGGAATCTGACTTTTTCACCAAAATTATTATCTTTTAAGGAAAAAACTGGTGGTGTAGAAAGAATAAAAATAAAGATGGTCAACCTTATGGAGATGATAAAACGGGAGGAATTGACTGTTCAAGAAAAGAAAGAGCTTTTAGATAAGGGTGATTCTGTAAAAAAAATCTTTAAAGAGCAAAAGTTAATCCCTGGAAAAAAGAGTGTTATAGATTTTGATGGGTTGGGGAAAAATCTTATTGAAAAAAATATTAAAGAAATAGCAAAATCTCAAAAAGCAACCACAGTCCTTCCCGAAATAATGGAAATAGAAATGAACCTACTGCCTGGCAAAAGACTGGAATTACCTAAACGAAAAATAAATCCTAAACTCCCAAGGCAAAAAGTGGATGTCCCCAAAATTCCTTCCCTTCTCCTGCTTGGAGATACTATAATAAAACAATCTACTCAAAATTTTAATATTGGAATGAAATTTGAACTTCCAGAAATATCTGATCTGCCACAGGATGAAAAGAAATTGTCTATGCCACCTATAGAGGATCTTTCTTTTGGTTCTGATGCAGAAAATTCTATGAGAATGGGAGCTGGCACCAACAAAGTCAAAGCAATTGATAGTATGCTTGATATAAAGTTCTTTGTCTATCCAACAAAGAACCCAGCAGAAGGATTTTTTAGAATTGATATTTCAACTAATGCAAATGCAGACAAAATGGATTCTATAGGAAAAGATATACTTTTTCTTGTAGATTCTTCAAATAGTATCTCTGTTTCCAAATTAAGAACTTTCAGAGAAGGACTTTTGAAGTCCATCCCTCTTTGGAACCCACAGGATCGTTTTAATATTGCAACTTTTAAAACAAAACCATATTTGTGCTTTGATAACTATAAAAGAGTTACAAAAAAAAATAAAGAAGATGCCATTGATTTTATAGAGTCTATACATCGTTCAGGAAAAACAAATGTCTATGCCGGCTTGGCTCCATTTCTAGTCAAACCAAGACTGAAAACAAAGCGACCTCTAATGATATATCTGCTTACCGACGGCATATCTACTACATCAAAAAGTGTTTCCAATAATGAGTTTCTTCAAAATCTTCTCGCAAAAAATAAGGGGGATATCTCTATTTCCTGCTTTAGTTCCGGAAAAGATATAAATAGATTCTTACTGGAAATGATTGCTTATAAAAATAGAGGAAGAAGTGTTCATACAAACCAATTGCACCAGTGTACTCCAGCAATTAAAGCAATGGTCTCGTCTACTTCTGATATTGTGCTTTCAAAACTTGAATTTCAAATTGTAGGTATTCCCAAAAAGAATGTTTATCCCAAAAAACTCCCACATATTTTTAGAAATGAAATCTTTTCTGTCTATGGCAAATATCCCGAAGACACCGAAGTTATTGTTATTAGAATAACCGGTTTTGATAAAAACGGGAACAAAAAAGAATTTATATTTCAATCTAAAATAAAAAATGCAACCAAAACAGGAACAAAAATTGCAAAAATGTGGGCGTCTCATAAAATATTCTATCTTATCTCTGAAAAATCCGTGAACCCTACTCAAGAAATTTATCAGAAAATCCGTTCCCTCTCAGATCTTTATGGTATATTTGTTCCAGATTATATGATGAAATAAACTCGTCCAAAATACTTAAATTTGTCAAAATTCACATAAAAATACATTCTTCACTTATTTTGCTGTATTTGTCTAAAACGATGAAGTTTTTTGTTTCTGCGGTGGTTTTATATGTTGTCATTCTATTTTCCTTTTTTTATAATAGACGCCCGTTTCCCAGTAACGGGCGTCCACGTACCACCAACGGGCGCCCCTACGTGGGCGCCCGTTGGTGGCAATCCGTTGCCGTCTGTTGGCAATATATCAATTATTTCAATAATAAAATGAAAATGATTTGGCATTATAATTTTTTCATTGCATTTGGTATTGGGATATTTATTTGGCAATTTATTGTACCATTTTTCAATCATTAAACCCGCATCGTTTAATATCATTTTTCCGTCCCGTATTGCACCAAATAGATGTTTGCGGTTTTGCGTGCAAATCGTAATAAAATATAATCCCCCCCTGCGAATAATCATATCCCTTTAATCGTATTGATTGGCGATTTGATAATTTCATTTTAAATCCCCGTGTTTTTTGGAAAATTCAATAACATTTCACGGTAATATTCATACTGTTTTTGACGTAGTTCAATATCTTTAGGAAGGCCTTCACTGATTGAGTTGGTGAGGATGTCGAATTTGTCGAGAATGGCGACGATTCTGTTTTGTTCTTCAATTGATGGAATGGGGACAAGGTACTCCATTATTTTGTTTTTGTTGCCACGAGGCATTTTTGCACCTTTGACGTGCTGAATATTGTGCTTAAAGAAGTTGTCATTAGGCAAAATTTGATATAAATATCTTTGAGATATACCTGTATTAGTAAGGTGAATAACCAAAACATCACCATTTGTTTCACACTCACGATTAGAGTGCCATATTTTTTTTAAATAGGGACGAATATTGCCTATTAAACAGAGCTCCGAGTTATCGAGCAACTCAGATTCCCTTTTTTTTATCCAGGATATTATTCCACCTCATCTAAGGTCAATTCTTAAAAAAG
>JAYEIY010000116.1:0-2521 GCA_034660375.1 Verrucomicrobiota bacterium | reverse complement strand
ATTGGTGGCCAAAGGTACTTCGAATGCTCTCTAACCAAGAAGGGGTTTAGTTATTATCTCAAGCATCATGACTGGGAGATAAAACCTATAGATTCACAGATTACGATTGACTACCCTCTAAAAAAAGAAGGTCAGAAAACTTTCTCTTCTGGAGAATATTACAAAGAAAGCCAGAAAAATGGCGGTCACATAACGCTCGTTTATTTGCCTGAAGAAGAGAGGCTTTTCATGGAAGCCAGCACAAGATAACCCAGCCAACATGTCCCTTGAGCGGATGCTAAAAACTCCGCTCAGATCCGTCGGTTAGGCTAAATTCTACACAACCATCATATTAATTTAAGAGATCAAATATGAACATAAATGAAATTACAGCGCTATTCGATGACTGGAATAGTGCACTACAGACTGGCAACCCCAAAAAAGTTGCAGCTCTCTATGAAAACAATGCCATTCTACTCCCAACCTTATCTAATAGGGTCCACCACAATCACGAAGAAATAGAGGACTATTTTGTTCATTTTCTTGCTAAAAAGCCAGTGGGTAAAATCCATGAGGCAAATGTACGCAGATATGAAAAAATAGCTATCAATTCAGGCGTATATACCTTTACCTTTCAGGATGGTGCCGTCGCATCCGCACGATTCACTTTCGTATATCGCTGGAATGGTAAGCGCTGGATGATTGTAGAGCACCATTCTTCACAGATGCCGGAGTGATCAAAACTCTTAAGCTCAATGAGTTAATGGCTATTTTATACTCTTAACCTCAAAAAAAAGTGTTTTTAAAGTTCAACTGCGTTTTTTAGGTTAAATTTACAAAAAGAATCTTTGCTTGCAAATATCTTGTCAAACAAAAATGTCTAACCTACTTTGTCAGACAAGAATGTCTAACCTACTTTGTCAGACAAAAATGTCTAACCTACTTTGTCAGACAGGAATGTCTGACCTACTTAGTCAGACAGGAATGTCTAACCTACTTAATTGTGGCAAAGGTCTTTTGAGTATTTTTTCTTAAGAACAATCTTTTGTTTTTCGGCTAAAAAGAAAAAAGTAAAAAACCAAGGCAAAATCTAATTCAGTTCTTCCCGTCCTTTGGTCAAAAATGCCACCCCTTCTTCATTAGAAACTTTTGGTTTGTACCCTAACTCTCTTTCTGCCTTTTTATTGGAAAAGTAATGAGATTTACCCAGTTGTAAGGCTATAAAACGAGTCATTGGAGGCTCACTATCTATACAAAAAAGAGCATAACACAATTCAAAAAGCATACCTAAAAAATATGCAAAATTCAGGGAAATTCGCTTTTTTACAGAGTTTAAACCTACCCTTTTTAAGAGTATATTTATCCAGTCCCAAAGATTTACCGGCTCTGCATCACTGACAAAATAAACCTGTCCATTAGCAATACCCCCTTTTCCCAATTTCTCTCCAGCAAGCAAATGTGCCTGAACTGCATTGTCAATGTAAATAAGATCAACAAGATTTTTGCCCTCCCCAACCTGTCGTAACCTCCCATTTCGAGCCTTTTCGAGAAGTCTGGGAATCAAATGCTGGTCTCCAGGTCCCCAGATAAGATGAGGTCGAATTGCACAGGTATGAAGTACCGAACCATTAGCAGTTTTTGCGGAGTCCGCAGAAATTATTATTTTTTCAGCGTCAGCCTTGGTTTGAGGATAATATGCAAGATATTTTTGAGGATATGGAGTTGTTTCATCAACATTCTCAAGATCATCTTTACCGAAAACAACACTTGGCGAACTCGTATAAACAATTTTTTTTACATTATTTTCCAAAGCAGCCTTTAATAGATTTTCTGTTCCCGTAACATTTACATCGTAGAGAAGTTTTTTCTTTCCGAACATTCGAGGAATTGCAGCTGTATGAAAAATAGTATCTACATCTTTACAGGCATCCGAGATAGATTGCGGACTGCGCAAATCACCCTGAATCCCTTTAATTCCAAGCTTTTCGAGTTCGGGATACTTATTTCTTGCAAAAATCAGTATTTCACAATCAAAGTCAAGCAAAGCTTTTGCTATATTACTGCCCAAAAAACCTCCGCCTCCGGTAATAAGACATTTTTTTCTCATAGTTTTTATCATAAAAAGACCTATAAAATTAATGATTACGCATTACGTTATATCAGTTTTTAAATAATAGAAACCAGATGTTGTTATTTTATATTTAAAAAAAAGTAAGAGTAATAAAATGTCTTGGAAAATTGAAGAAAATGAATATAGAAGATCATATCCTTGACAATCTGAAAGATTTGCAAAGATTAATCGCAAAAAAACAACAAAAAACTAGAAAAGAAAATAAAGAATCTAGCTACTTAGTGAGTTACCAGTCCTGAGTCCTGAGTCGACAGTCCTGAGTCAGTGAGTTAGTAACCCTGAGTCGTTAGCCTAAATTTCCAGAAATAGTAAAAGTTGGATTTAAAAAAAACTTTTATATCCTTATTTCTCAATGTTTTTTGTTTTTATTCATGCATTCGTGGCTAACTATCACAATTTCTAAAAAAAAGA
>JAYEIY010000115.1:0-2526 GCA_034660375.1 Verrucomicrobiota bacterium | reverse complement strand
GGCTGATTAGACAAGCATATGGATATTCAGATGATGAATATTTTAGGCTCAAAATATTTGATCTTCCCAATATCAAGCTTGGTAAAGAGTTATGAGGTCACCAGGACACATTATCGTGAAGAGGCCCATTTCGTCACTCCTGATTTAGATTCGGGCATAATACAGCGATTAATTGTTAAAATCTTAGCTATAAAAGATAATGAAATATCCGATTTTCTATTTGATTCAAAAGCGTTATCTAATTTCCAATATTCCCAAAATTTATTTACTACCGCAATATCACAGTATGCATAGTGTGTTTTTGTGACAATATCTTCAAGGGTCGTTATAACAGATGATGGATTTTTTAAGATATGCAATAATTTTTTCCACCACTTCACTTCTTCGTCCGTTAATTTCCCCAGTTTAATTTCAGCCTTGTGGTTATTTTTCCCATTTTTCCTAACTGATCTAGCCAAAGAATAACTTTTATACCTCTTTCCTTTATATGAACCTCCTCCCCAATGTAAATGCAAAAATGCTATATTCATACTACTCCTTTTTAGTCTTAGCCTTAATTAAAAATTAAAAAGTAATATAATTGAACTTAAATAGATGTCAAGTGAAATAAAATTCTTAGCCTTAATTTTTTTGATAAAAATTTTATTTTGAGGTTAAATCAGCATTTTTTTAGATTTTGGTGGAAAACTCGGGCTAAAAGATTCTACATGCTAAAATTGCTTCTTTAGCAGAATTAGTGGGTTAGCTACTGCTTAATCAACCTCATTTCCTTTTGGTCCCAAATCATTTCTGTTCTTTTGCTACCAGAATTCATGATCAAAATAAGGTTCTTATTCTTTTGATCACAAACCTTTTGTAATTTAAACATTCATTCAGTATTGTTTCTAATCGTATCATTATATCCTTATTTTATTTTTTGGTTAAGTCTAATAAGATAATATCTCAACAGTCTAAAGTTTTATACCATATAAAAATGGTTGCTAATAAATCTAATTCATGCCTTGATACAAGCAAAATACAGTATTATCCAGCTTTGTCAAAGTGCTGAAAATCTTTTTTTAATTTTTTCTTGTTTTGAATTATTTTAGCTATCGGGTTTGAGGGGAAACACCATAAAAATCGATTAAAGATATTCCTCAACGCTATTTTGGCAATAAATTCAAATGGTATTGTTTCTGATTGAGTACGCAGCCAACAGTTTGCAACATCATTGATTTTTGTTCCAAATTCACATGCAAATGCCTGAAGAGATAGTAACAGGACAAGACCAATATGTACAAAATTTAAAATAGCCTGTTTTTTGCATTTAATTTTTTCGGTCAATATTTTTTTACTTCCATTTTTATGCGGACGTCTTGATTGAGGCGTTATTGACATAGACCAAAAATGGTATTGCATTATACCTAAAAGATTTTTTAATCTGTCAAACATCACTTCTATTAACACTCGACCACAATACAATTCTAAAACATCAATAGGTTTAGTTTTTATATCTGAACAAATTAAAGTAATAGGACCGCGTGATGTTTGTGCTAACACAAAAAGGACTATAGCGCTTGCTGGTTTCCAAAATAATTTACAGGAATATATCTTAACATCTTCCTGTCTTCCATAAATATTGGCTGTTTGAACTTCAAACTCATTTTTTTCGTTTCATGCAATTCTTTGAGTTTGACAGAATTAAGATATTTTTTTGGACGCCCTTTAGGTTTTGGAACCATTGTTGGTGCTAATACGTGAGCGACCAAATTGGACTTAGCTCTTGTTATAATTACTACATTTTTTGCCACATAAGCCGCCTTAAGAACCGTGCCAGAAGCATAAAATGCATCTAAAGTAAGGTATGCTTGATATCCAAGTTTATTCGCTAATTCAGACGCGGCTTTCACTATTCCCGTTGTCCTTTGAGATTCTTTTGTCACCTTTTCTTCTGCTCCAGGCACCATTATATCAGCCCATGCAGGACTGCAAAACACTCTGTTGCCAACTCCTATAAGAATACCAAGCATACTCCATTCGTGTCCTCTGAAATATGAGGGTTTGCTTGAAGTTTCTGATGTCTGACGTATTGAGCCAACTAATGGAATGCGTCGACCCTCTTTTGGAACTTTTGTTTCATCCCCATTAATCACAATCTTACCATTCTTAGTAATAACAAGACCTCGCTTCAGTAACCAACGCACACATTGTAACAAAAGATCCTGCCCATTCCAAGACGTGGCATGAAAAAAATGCAACAAACTTTCATAGTAAACGGGAGATAAGTCAAGTCCTCTGATTATTGAGGTTACACCTAAGCAATCACTTCGTAAGGTTAATCCTACAAAAACAATAACAAACCAGTTGAATGCCGCCTCTCTTGAAAATGACTTTCTTGTCATAATCATAAATTCTTCTAAAAAAGATTGTCGAGTAGGCATAATATAATTTCTCCTTTAGATTTATTTGTTTTTTTCTGTTTTTCTCTTTTTCTCTCTCTTTCGATTAGAGAGTGTCTTCAATATTAAATCATGTGAGAAATGTCAA
>JAYEIY010000114.1:0-2529 GCA_034660375.1 Verrucomicrobiota bacterium | reverse complement strand
ACATACAAATCGTTCCCTGAAAGGGAACCTCAAAAAAAACACAAAAACATTGAAATTCCCCTCCAGGGAATATTCTTTTCTTATTCATATCCCACCCCGATGCGGTGGGCTACGGTGAATATCCCCGATGGGGATAAAACGGAGATTCTTTTTTAAGAATTAACCTTAGATGAGGTGGAATAATATCCTGGATAAAAAAAGGGAATCTGAGTTGCTCGATAACTTGGAGCTCTGGATTAACATAAGGTTCTTATTCTTTTGATCACAAACCTTTTGTAATTTAAACATTCATTCTTATTTCAGAAAACTTGTTTTTTTGGAAAAAGAATTTAAATTTTATTAACAGCAAGTTCTTATATTTGACAAATGTAAGGTTCTGATGTACTTAACCCACAAATTCTGGTGAAAACCCTAAATATAAAAGATATACAGGAGATATTTATTATGATAGCAACACTACCTTTAGAAAGCATGACAATAGAAGATAAAATTTCAACAATGGAAATTTTATGGGAAGATATTTCAAAAAAAACTGAAAATTATCAATCTCCAGCTTGGCATAAAGATGTATTGGAAAAACGTGAAAAAATATTGCTAATGGAAAA
Source organism: Verrucomicrobiota bacterium (assembly GCA_034660375.1). GTDB lineage: Bacteria > Verrucomicrobiota > Lentisphaeria > UBA2565 > JAYEIY01 > JAYEIY01. Next base: position 1,924 of record JAYEIY010000114.1, on the reverse strand, counting down.
GATCCTTTTGAAGACTGGGAGAATGTAAAAAGAGAAATATGGGACTCTGTTAAATGAAAATCAAATATCTCAAATCAGGTAAACTTGATTTAAGAAATGGATATAATTTTTATGAAATGCAGAAGAAAGGATTAGGTTTATATTTTCTTGAAACTTTATATTCTGATATTGATTCTCTTAAATTCTTTCCAGGTATTTATCCTAAAGTTTATGGGTATCACAAGAATGCTTTCAAAAAGATTTCCTTATGCTATATATTATAAAACAACCCACAAATATATAAAGGTTTATGCTATAATTGATTGTCGGAGAAATCCTAATAGAATAAAAAATAGATTAAAATGAGAAAAAGCTCGATTTAGGTAATCTTGCAAGTTCGATACCTACTTTTGCTGTTATTTGAGCAGAGAGAAAAAACAAAAATGAATAATTAAAAAAGCCAGAAAGCATAACAAAGTATAAAAATAATAGCCGAGTCAATAATCAATTTGTGCATTGTAATCCGCATAAAATATAGTAAAAACTTGAAAAATTCGAGTTCCGCAATCAGCTACTATTCTTATACAAACCGTTAACATCCAGGAGCGGAAAAAATAAATAAGATGATAAATAAAACTGAAAAAATTGCGTTTGACTTATTCAGAATGAGAAGATGAAAAAGACTGTTTTTCTAAAATACAGGCAGAAGAATAAGGTTGTTGAATGTTTCTTTTCTTAAAGGATTACTTAGTGGAGCATCTGAAAACACCGTGCTTTCTTCTTCCCCTGTGTCTTTGTCTGTAAGAGTAATTATTGTATGAAATTTTGTTGCAGGACTCAAATTTTGCGATGTCTTAAAAGGAATTTTACATTCTATACAATATCCTGTATCTGTCTGCATGGTTATCATTTCAGGTATGCCTACGATGGATTTTCCACTTGAGGAGATTGAGACAATACTGCCATACCTTTTATCTTGTTTTTCGGATGGTTTTATTGTTAAATTAAGTAATTGATCTAAATTTTCCAAGGCTATATTCAACATAATAGAATCCCCCTTGAAATTATTTTGTTTGTTTTCAAAAACAAGATCTTCATCGGTTATATTGAAATAATAATAAAGATTTTTTTTATCCCAGGCAACTCGATAAAGCATACTACAGTCCCTTTCTCCGTGCCAATTTTTCCAGCCATTGATTATCTGCTCAGGTTTATATATATTTACAGGGTGTACATCAATCCATTCATTGTCTATTCCATCAATTTTTAAAGGAAAAAGCATTTTTTGTGTATTTATTGTTAGGAGAGGATATTTTTCACTTAGATTTGTTTTATTCGGAAGTTTTGAAAACGTTTCATAGTCACTGATGATAAAACCTTTAAATTCTTTGTTTTTATTATAGTACTGTGCGACAGTTGTCAGTTCTTTTTCCATTTCGTTCAATCCTTCTTCATAAAAAGATAAGTTCCTCTGCCTACCGTAAAATTGATTCGTTTCTATCTCTAAAAGTACCTTTCGATTTTTATCTACAAAAGATGCTGTATTATCTATTATGCCTGGTGCGTAATCAGAGACTTCTTCTATTACACAATAATCTAAAGAGGAGTCCATAGAAAAGTATTTGCTCATAGGGACAGGAATAATTACACCTAACGCAAGTTTACTATTTTTTGAAGCATTTATTTTTTCTTTCATTCTTTTATTGAGTATTGTTAAGTTAGGTAGTGTCTTTTGTTCTTTAATATATGGATTCAGGAGAATACTTTTAAATTCTGCTTTTCCAGAGTTTTCAGAGTTAAATATTATGATACTTTTTAATATTTTTATTATTTTTTCATTATTTTTTTTCGTCATTACTTCCGGCCAGCCAGTGATAGCGTGTATTGAGATATTTTTCTTTTCTGCAGAGACTATAAATTTTTCGATCAATTTGGCGGATTTTTG
>JAYEIY010000113.1:0-2555 GCA_034660375.1 Verrucomicrobiota bacterium | reverse complement strand
GTAGATACGACGGTTTCTTTAAAAAAGGTAAGATAAAAAGCCGACAACGTCGTGGTTACTAATACTTCCCTATATATTTGAACTAATAAAAGCTCTCTGTTTCTCTTCAGAGAGCTTTTTTTATATCTAATCTAATAATGGAATAAAAGTATGAAAAAAATTTCCCTGTTATTTTGTCTTTTTCTCGCGACTTTCCACGCATATTCCGAAACTTTTGAAGGCTGGAAATACATAAATAAAGATGATGGAACAATAACTATCTCCGGTTATCACGATAAAAAAACCAAAAAGCTACTTATTCCAAGCGAATTGGATGGTAAAACTGTTGTACGCATCGGAGAAAAAGCATTTAAGAATTATTGGTGGGCAAGAACTATTAGTATTCCGAATACTGTTACGAGCATAGGTAACTCTGCCTTTTATCGTTGCTCCAGACTTAGAAATATATCTATTCCTTCAAGTGTAACAAGTATTGAAAAAGCAGCCTTTTGGAACTGTACACTTGCAAAAACAATAACTCTTTCTGAAAATCTTATTTCAATAGGGGATAGTGCATTTGCTAGTTCTATGAAATTCAAAACTATTACGATTCCCGCAAGCGTTAAGAGCATTGGTGAAAACGCATTTTTTAGTTGTTGGGCATTAGAGTCAATCAATGTAGCAAATTCAAATCCTAATTACTCAAGCGAGGAGGGCGTATTGTTTGATAAAGAAAAAACCCTTTTAATTCAATACCCTAGAGCTAGAACTGCCAATTTTTACGTCATTCCTTCCAGTGTTACTGCTCTTGGTCCTAGTGCTTTTAGAAAAGCTAAAAAATTAAAGGAAATCACATTGCCTTTAAGTTTAAGCAATATTGCTCATGGTGCATTTAATGGATGCTCTAATTTGAATTCAATAATACTCCCTGAAAATTTGGAAACAATTGGAAGAGCTACATCCTTAAATACAAACATAAAAACTATTAGAATTCCAGCAAGTGTTTATTCTATGGGACATAGTGTATTTTCCGAATGCAGTAATTTAGAATCAATCAATGTAAATGAGGAAAACTCCAATTATTCAAGTGAAGATGGAATTCTTTTTAATGGAAATAAAACAACATTAATAAAATATCCCTCTGACAAATTTGCGGATCCGTATCTTTTTCCTATAACTATTACTAAAATCGCAAATGGTGCCTTTAAAAACTGCAGTAAACTAATGTCTGTGATTATCCCACCAGAAGTTACATGTATTGATTCAATAATCTTTTCTGGTTGTCCCCAATTAGAATCAACTCATGTCAATGAAATAAATCAAAATTATTTAAGTGAAGATAATATTCTATTTAATAAAAACAAAACAACATTAATCCGATATCCCATCAGCAAAACTGCTGAATCATATACGATTCCAGAAAATATTACAAAAATAGCAGATAATGCCTTTTCCGGATGTACTAATTTAAAATTTATTGAAATGCCTCAATCACTTACCGAGATTGGAAGCTCCGCATTTAAAGACTGTACCAACTTAACATCTGTTGAAATACCTCCAACAGTCACTAAAATTGGCAAACGTGCCTTTTGGAAATGCAAGAGTCTGACTTCGATAATAATCCCAGACGGAATTACTAGGATAAATATGCAAACCTTCTTTTTTTGTAACAATTTAGAATCAATAACTATCCCTTCAACCATTACAACAATCTCAACTTGTGCATTTTCTCACTGCAGAAAATTAAAGTCAGTAACAATTCCTCCAAGTGTTACGACTATAATGATATCAGCCTTTGGAAGTTGTCGTAGCTTAACTTCGGTCGTTATTCCTTCAAGTGTAAAAAAAATTGAAAGTCATGCCTTTTACCCCGGCAGAAAATTAAAGAAGGTTTTATTTCTAGGTAACTCTCCTCCTCCGGCAGAAGAATATATTTTTAATTCGTCTAAAAACGGACTAAAAATCTATTATCTCACAGGAGCAAAAGGTTTTTTTGAGCCCATCTGGGATGACAATAATATGGTTGAAATTCCTTCCGAAGAATTTTTTCCGGACGATGATTTTGATGTTTAATTCTTTATATATCCATATTCCTTTTTGCCTTTCAAAATGTGATTACTGTGTATTTTATTCAACTGCGAATCATACAACATTACAAAGAAAAGATTTTTTAGAGTGTTTAAAAAAAGAGTTTGAAAAACACAAGTCCCAATGTTCACATCTAAAATCACTCTTTATTGGTGGGGGGACACCGTCCTGCTTATCAACAAGAGAATTACAGGAACTATTCAAAATCATTCATTCTTCATTTGATTTTGCGGACTCCGCAGAATTTACCATTGAATCCAATCCTGCATCTTTGAATTTAGAAAAAATAAAGGTACTTGCTGATAATGGGATTAATCGTATAAGTCTTGGAGTTCAGTCATTCAATCCCGATATACGAACAATTCTCGGCAGAAAAGGTGATATCACGATGCTTGATGACTTATTTAATGAATTTCACAAAAATGACATAAAAAACATCAATCTTGATATGATTTATGCTATCCCGGAACAAACTTGTCATGATTGGG
>JAYEIY010000112.1:0-2574 GCA_034660375.1 Verrucomicrobiota bacterium | reverse complement strand
CTGCCATAACCCTTTTTACAGTTGCTTCTCCTATTCCTAAAGCATCTGCAGTTCGTTTTGAACTTGGTTCATGTGGTCTAATTTTATTGCTATCAAAATAGAATTTAAGAGATACTATATTTTTTTTATCTCTGATGTTAATGGTTTTCCTCGTACTGATTTTTTCATGATTGCTCCTGTTTTATATTCAACAATAGCATGATTTAACAAAAAGTCAAGTATCAATTCATCTGCAAAGACCTATAATTATTCCATTTCCACTGACTATGAAAATAGCTCGTCCCTCGCTTATTATTTTCAACTCAGTTGCAATTCCATAATTAATCATTAATAATTAATAATTAATCATTAATCATTAATCATTAATCATTAATCATTAATCTCTCCTCTTTTATCACCGGCTACCGCCAAGCTCTTTTTTACGGTAAGGACGTGGAAATTGCCCTCAAAAGGCGAAAGCCCAAGCCGCGGTTCGTGCCCGATGGCGTGTCCCAGAGGCGATACGCCGAGCGACAGTACCTAGCGTCGTAGCGCCAGCTACCGCCACGGAGGACGCGGTACGACCCCGCCCCCGAACTAACTGGATTAGTAACACTACCCGAAGGATAATCTCCATACCAATCACTGCACCACTCCCAAACATTACCGCTCATATCATAAATTCCAAGTTCATTTGCTTTCTTTTGTCCTACGGGATGAGTTTTACTGCCACTGTTTGAATTATACCATGCCACTGAACCTATACTGTCGCTTCCACTATACTTGTATCCTCCGCTCTTTGCTCCGCCTTTTGCGGCATATTCCCACTCCGCCTCTGTCGGTAAACGATATACATAACCCGATGATAAACGACCTGCTTTCCGTTCTCTTTCAGTAAGTTTTTTACAAAAATATACCGCCTCATTCCAAGACACTTGTTCTACTGGATTATTATTGCCTTTAAAAGAACTTGGATTATTACCCATAATCTTTTTATATTCTGCTTGCATCACCTCATACTTTCCAACCCAGAAATCATTAGTAAGATTTACCGTATGAACCGGCTTTTCGTCACTATTTCCGTTATTTGACCCCATTTGAAAACTACCCGATTTCACATACACAAACTCCATCCCAAGATCGGGGATTTTCCAGGAAGAACCGATAGATGGAGCTTTGATTTTTCCCAATTTTTTGGTAAGAGGCTTATAATTTGTATTTGGTGCAGGGAGAGTTAATCCAAAGATATAATTTGCATATCCTTTTGCTTTCAGGGTGATTATATGTTTGATAAATGGTGGCAAAGTGAGTTTTTCTAGGGTTGGAGCGGTAAGCATTTTAAAACCATTCGGAGGAATTTCAATACTTATTTTTTCTGTTCTATAGCCCTTTTTGCGAATTTCCAATTTATGTTTACCAGCAGACAGATTGGAAATTGTATTATTAAGAGTTCCTATTTTGCTGTTTTTCTCATAAACATCCGCATTTTTATTAGATGATATTTCAAGTTTTCCTGGAAGTCCGGTCAAGAAAAGTTTTAGTATCGCCGATTTGGATTCATCTATCTGTACAGTAGCTGAATCCGTACTGTAATTCTTTTTAGATAGGATTAATTTATAGTTACCTTCTTTAAGATAATCCACAATTAAACTACCTTTTGAATCGGTTTTACCTAATTCTCTTTCTTTATCACTTTCATCTTTCGAAAGTATTGTAACTGACGGATTGGATTTTACCGTAAGTTTGCCACGAACTTCTGTTAATTCTACATTGTAAGTCAAACTCTCTTTGGAAACAGTTATACTCTGGCTTATCGGACTGTAGCCTCTTTTTGAGACAGTTACCTGATATTTTCCGGGCAATAAATCCAGATTCACTTTTCCCTGAACAAGGTCTATTTTTTTTATCAGATAAACATCTTTAAGTAAAAGAAATCTAGCACCTAATGGAGAAACATTTGCAGTCCAGTTAATTTTTTGCTCTTTTTGTTTATTTTTTGCAGGAACTTGTGATTTTGCCAATGCCTCTTCTGCAAGGCGGGCTTTCTCTTCCAGTTGTTTCATTCTTTTCTGCCGTTTTTACTCCAGCTCTAGATCCAACTCCAGACGGGCTTGTTCTCGTGCTTTTCTTTCAGACTCCAAGCGAGCCTGTTCAGTTCCCTGAATTTGCTCCGCTTTTCTCTGTTCATTTTTTTGATACGTGTCGTATCCAAAATATCCTAAAACCAAAAATAAAATGAGAAGAATTATTTTCCCCATCGGTCCTTTTTTCGTGCTTTTCGTGTTTTTCGTGGTTATTTTTCCTCCAGAGACAGCATTCACAAAATCAGAGCATGATGAGAAGCGTTTTTTTGGATCTTTGGCAAGGGCAGTAAGGAGAAATTTGTTTTGTTTGCGTTTTAGTCCGGGGAGGGATTCGGGGGATTTTGTTTCTATTACATTCATCATTAAAATGGTATCGCCTGTCTCAAAGATAGATGCAAATGGAACTGCACCGCTGATGAGTTCATAAAACGTTACTGCGAGTGCATATTGGTCGGTTTGTTCATTTTGATGCTTCCCTACCCATTGCTCAGGAGCCATATACGGACGCGTT
>JAYEIY010000111.1:0-2579 GCA_034660375.1 Verrucomicrobiota bacterium | reverse complement strand
TAAGAAAATATATTAAACAATAAAATAGCCATCAAAGCCGCAATAAAAGGAGTTGCTGCCCAGCCGGAAAAAACATTTCTCAAAGTCTTGAAATTAATAACATGTAATCCCTTTACAAAACTGATACCAAGAACGCTTCCAACAATTGCCTGAGAAGATGATACTGGAACTCCTATTCCCGCAAAAAGATGAAGTGTGATCGACAGGGATAGAATGGATATAAAAGCTGAAAATGCATCCATCTTTACAATACCTTTTCCGACCGTCATCATGACAGGTTTACTATAAGTTATCGCTCCAATTGCAATTCCGATTCCTCCTAATACAGCAGCAAAAAAAGGAGAAATAGAAAAGTTTGCATGTTCTCCTACAAAAACAGCAGCAACATTGGCTGTATTGTTTGCTCCTAACGAATACGCGCCATAGGATCCACAAATAATTAAACCGATTCGTACAACTGGATCATACGTGAAAATATCTGGTTGCCACTTGTCTAATATTTTTTTAAACAAAAAATAAAGTATTATTGAAATAAACACCGCGCCAAAAGGTGTAGCGACCCAACAAATAATCATTTTTGTGAAAATCTTATAGTTTATCTCGTTTTTAAGAAACCCAATCCCAAAAATAGCACCACCTACTGCTTGAGACGTGCTGACTGGGATTTTTAAGACAGTCATTACCGTTACAGTTAACGCCGCAGAAAAAGAAACAATTGTAGCTGTAAAAATAGTTTGATTAGAAACCTTACTTAGTGTTTCTATCCCTGCCGCTCCTTGAAGACATGCCCCCAGTATAACAAAAATAGTTATAAGAATGACAGCCGTACTGTATTTTATCATACGTGAACTTACCGCTGTCCCAAAAATATTAGCAGAGTCATTAGCTCCAAGACTCCACCCCAAAAACAATCCCCCTAATAATGAAAAAAACATAATTCCCCTTTAATTTACTGTTCGTTACTCTTCCGTCTTTCTGTCCATTAATAATTAATAATTAATAATTAATAATTATCCTAGACATTTCTCTTAATTGAAAAAATAGTCAAAATATCAGCAACGACTTCACAAATATCAAGAAGATTTCCCATTCGAATAATTGCATCTCTGTATAGTATTTGATCTACATTTGTGTGGTCTTCTCTGAAGATTATAAATATCATATCTTCTTCAAGTCGATCTCCAATGCTTTCATTTGCGTCTATTCTGCGTGCAGCTTCTTTGAATTCACCTTCATTTTGTAAAACTGAGGAGACTTGCTGGATTGTCATTTTGCATGTTTCAACGCTTAAGAGAATCAATTCTCTTATTTTAGCATGAAACTGTTTGGGGATAAGAATATTCTGGGTATGTAAAGTACGCAATATAGACTCTGCGGTATTGGCAATCATATCTACTTTATCAATTATAACAAGTATATCTCTTCTGGATTCTGGTAAAAGAGATTTTTCATAAAGCTCATTCTCTATTTCACATTTTAAATCATCAGAAATAGATTCACTTTTACTCGTTTTTTCTCTTAAGGTTGAAAAATGATCACTAAACCCATCCTCTAGATAGGACTCCATACTCTCTGAAAAAATAAGAAGAGTTTCTTCAACCATTTTTAGATAATTTGATATTTTTTCTTGAATTTTACGATTTTTCTTAAATACATACATAATTTAATTTTCTCTATTTTGGATTTTAATAAAATTTCGATAAATAATAAAGCCTTGCTAAAATTTACTTTAGAACGAAAGTCTATAAAATGCAAGAGAAGGAAGGATAAAAAACTATTGGAGAACAAATCATTTTGAAGCCTTTTTGTTATAGGTTTTTCAATTTTTTCAATCTTTAAGAGGAAAAAAAGAAGAAAAACTTGAAAATGAGAATAAAACCCGTATTATAAGAACAATTATAACCTACAACGGTAGGTTGTTCACTAATTTTGTAATTAATATTTGATTTTTCTTTTTCCTATGAGCAAAAGATAATCAATAAAAACAATGTATTTTACGCCTCGTTAAAGAGGAAATTTTAAATAAAACAACTAAGGAGATATTATGACAAAGTTCGTCTCTGACTCACTCACTGCTTTTCGAAAAAAATGCTCGCCTCTACTTTCTACTTCAATTCTCTTTTTTGCCAGTATTAGTATCGTGTTAGCTGTACCAATCACGAACGATACAATAAAAGATGCTGGAAATCTTGTAGAAAAAATTGAGAAAAAAGCAGAAAGCTCACAGCGTAAACTTAAAGAGCTAAAAAAATCTCTTGATTCTCTCAAAGAGGATATATTGGATTTAGCTCTTAAAAATAAGAAGTTGAAAAAAGGAATGAGTATGGCGCCTGTTAAAAAAACAGGATTTTTCTCTTTCAAAAAAACAAAAGCTGAATTAACAAAAGAGATAGAACAGGGGATTGAAGAGATAAGAGACCTTGTTGCTAAGCAGATTACTATTGAAAAAGAAATAAATAGAGAAAAAAATATGCTGGCTGAAGAACAAACCCAGTTTACACATGTTAAATTCAAGCTGGCAAAATTAAAAGAAGATTTAGCAAAACAAAATAAAAAGATTGCAGATGCTGCCAAACTCA
>JAYEIY010000110.1:0-2584 GCA_034660375.1 Verrucomicrobiota bacterium | reverse complement strand
TGATATCCCTGTGCATAAGAACAGATCTTTGCCGCATAAAGAGCATCATGAAGTTTTTCTATCAGATCCTCTTTATTGCCATCAAAATCTTTTGTTTCAAGTTTAATTATTTTTGATGCTTCAATACGTTGTCCTTTTATAGCAGAGAGACAACGTGCAAAAACAGCTTCTGCAATCTGAGGAATAGGAACTCCAAGATCCAGACCTGCTTCAGATGTCCATTTCCCTGTTCCTTTTTGACCGGCTGTGTCAAGAATAAGATCAACCATAGGCTTGCCGGTTTCAGGATCATCAGTCATGAGGATGTCGCGCGTAATTTCTATTAAATAAGAATCAAGAACGCCTTCATTCCATTTTTCAAAAACTTTTCCTATTTCTTTTGCACTCATATTCAGTCCCTGAGACATGATATGGTATACTTCACAAATCAATTGCATATCACCGTACTCAATTCCATTGTGAACCATCTTTACAAAATGTCCTGCGCCATCAGAACCAATCCACTCGCAACAAGGTGATCCATCTTCTACTTTTGCTGCACATGCCTGAAAAATAGGTTTTACACTTTTCCATGCGTCTGGATGTCCACCCGGCATAATGGAAGGACCTTTTAAAGCTCCTTCTTCTCCACCGGAAACACCTGTTCCAATATATAGAAGACCTTTTTCTTTCAGATATTCTGTTCTGCGAATGGTATCAGGAAAATGACTGTTTCCACCATCAATAACTATATCTCCTTTTTCCAAAAAAGGAATAACCTGTTCAATAAAAGCATCTATCGGGGCTCCTGCTTTAATCATAATCATAATTTTTCTTGGTCTTTCCAGATTTGCAACAAGTTCTTCAATGGAACGACAGCCTATAATATTTTTTCCTTTCGCACGACCTTCTACAAATGCATCAACTTTTGCAACTGTTCTGTTAAATGCAGCTACTGTAAATCCCTTGCTTTCCATGTTGAGAATAAGATTTTCTCCCATTACTGCCAGACCAACTATACCTATATCTGCTTTACTCATTTAGTGCTCCTTTTTTGTTGTTTTTAAATAAAAATAATATTAAACTCTAACTAGAAATAATTAGCAATTAATCATTATTGCAAACTCTTCTAATTTTATTTGAATCTCCTTTTCAGGTTTTCTGTCCGTAATTAATCTATCAATATCTTCAAACGATGCAAAATTGGCAAAAGCGGGACGCTTAAATTTTGTGTGATCGCCAAGAAGAATAACTTCTCGGCTACATGCAAGTGCTGCATGCTTTGTTTCTGCCTCAATGGCATTTTCACTTGAAAATCCACGATAAATATCAAATCCAGAAAAACCTAAAAAAACCTTATCTACTCGAATACGTTCATTTAGCATTTTATTGGTTGCCGGACCAATTAACGCACCACTGGTTTTCCTAAGACTTCCACCTGTTAACTCTACTGCAACCCCCTCTTGAGAAGTAAGGATGTTAGCAATTGGAAGGCTATTGGTAACTACTAGTAAATCTTCATAACCACTCAATTTTCTGGCAAGCAGAAGGGGTGTCGAACCCGCATCAAGAAAAATATTGCTACTGTCTTTTATATGACGAATTGCACACTCCGCAATCTGCTCCTTTGCATCGTAATTAATAGTACGCTTCTGAAGATGACTTATTACTTCCTGAGAATTCTCTGCAAGAATAGCTCCGCCATAACGCCTAAAAAGAAAACCTGCCTTCTCAAGATGCGATAAATCCTTTCGAATCGTAACTTTACTGACAAATAGACGAGTACTTAGCGTATCGACATAAATCTTTTGCTCTTTTAATAAAATAGATTTTATAGCTTCCAGACGCTTTTTCATATATTTCGTGGATTGAGATTTTCTTTCGTTTCAAAAAAATAATCCTTTTGAAACGAAAGGCAAATCTATGAATGGATTTTTTTTTATTAACGTTGACATAATCTTAAAATCATTGATTTGTGGTACGTTAAGTTATTCTTTGAAATTCAACTTTTACTATTGCTTTCGAGAAAATAATGGTGTCTGATTATTGTATCCTCTCTATAATCTCTTGTCAAGCTTTTCTCTGTTAAATTTCCAAAACTGAAAAATATCCAATAACCAACACAGAATATCCAATATCCAAGTGAATAGTCTCTCTCTCTCTCTCTCTTCTTAGTTGTTTGGATGCTCCGCGTTGAATTCTCCGGGTATTTAATTTTTCCATTCTCAGCACACAATTCCGCACTAAATTTGCTTTATCAAAATTTTTCTCGAAAAAAAACAGAAAAGGGCTTTACTCTTTCATTTTTTTTGCTATATCATCAATAGCTTTAGCAGAGCTATTGCTATAGGTGCATAAAATTAACAAAACAAAGGAACAGGACGATGAAAAATGAAGAAAGCGTGGAAAGTATAAAAAAAGAAATTTCAGAATTGAGTCCGATGCTTCCAGGTAAAATAAATACCCAGTGGCTAAGATGCAGTAGCAAAGGGTGTAAATGCAGAGCTAAAAAGAACCCTCTTAAACACGGTCCCTATAATCAGCTCAGCTTCAGTTTTGCTGGCAAAAGCTCAACCATGAATATAAAAAAAGAGGATATGGCAGA
>JAYEIY010000109.1:0-2596 GCA_034660375.1 Verrucomicrobiota bacterium | reverse complement strand
AAATGCACGAAACGACAGGCTTCCATATATGCTTATATGCGGAGATGATGAGATGCAAGATAATACCGTAGCCGTTCGCAAACAAGGGAAGGGGGATATAGGCGCAATTCCTAGAGATGATTTTTTGAAGATGCTGATGGATGAGATTAAAAATAAAAGTTAAGCAAATAAATTCAAATTTTAAACTTAAAAACTAAAAAAGGAGACAGACAATCGCTAAGAGTAATATACTAACGGGAAAAGAACCTTATCTTAAAGGAAAGCCTATTAGGTTAATAGGACCGGAACCAAAAACAGAAGCACTCGGTTTTGTTCTCTTTGAAGATGCGTACACACTTGCTACAAGCAAGGGATATAATTTAGTCCTGGTTGCTAAAGATACTGATCCACCCGTATGCAAAATTATGGACTATAATAAAAAACAGTATCGCAAAAAGAGACAACAGCGAAAAAGTAAAGTTGTTAAACATAAACAGAAAGAAATAAAATTTCATGCAAATATAGAAGAACATGATTTTGAGACAAAAATGAATCATATTCTTAAATTTCTTAAAAAGGGAGATGGAGTTAAGATCTCTCTATATATGCGTGGTAGAGAAATGGCAAACAAAGACAGAGCATGGAAGACAATTAGAAGGGTAGAACAAATTGTTAAAGAAGAGGAAATCGGTGAACCTGATAATCCCCCCAAACTCTCGGGACATACCATCCTGCTTTTCCTTAATCCCATAAGTAATAAATAATTTTTGAGATAAACACTGGACAAATAGTAAATACTTACTAAATTCTATCTGCCGGTTTGGTCCGAGCTGATTGGCATCTGCTCTGGAAACCAGCCTTTTTACTATAATTACTATCAATAAAATGGAGGAAAAACGATGCCTAAGATGAAAACAAGAAAAAGTGTTGCAAAACGCTTTAAGCAAACAGGAACAGGAAAATTTCTTAGAAAAAAGGCAGGAAAAAGGCACATCCTGACGAAAAAGAGCTCTAAATTGAAACATAACCTCAGTAAACAAGTAGAAGTCTCTAAGTCAGACCAGAAACGAGTTTCCAGATCATTACCCTACGGATTGCCTTCCTAATAACATAATACCCAAATCTAAGGAGATTTTAATATGCCAAGATCAAGAAATACTGTCGCTTCACGAAAAAGACGAAAAAGATTACTTAAAGAAGTACGTGGTTTTTACGGCAGACGTAAACTGCTGAGAACTGCACATGATGCACACGACAAAGCAATGCAGCACGCATACATAGGAAGAAAACAGAAAAAACGTCAGTACCGACGTCTCTGGAATATAAGAATTAATGCAGCCTGCAGAGAGCTAGGAATGAATTACAGTACATTCATCAATGGACTCAGACGTTCTGATATCTCTCTAAATCGTAAGGTTCTTGCTGATATGGCTGTAAACGACGAAAAAGCCTTTGCTCAACTCGTTGAAACAGCAAAAAAAGCTATAGCTACTTCCTAAAAAAGTAAATAGTTAAAAATACTAATCCCCTTTCAGTAAAATGCTTGAAAGGGGATTTTTTTTTGCCAAAATTTTTATCTCTTCTATTTTGAAAAAATAAACTTTACAAATAAATTTATTATAGAAAAGCTAAACAAAATCTTCTAATAATCCTCAGAAAGAAAATAAAAAACAATGCCTCCATCAAAAATAAATTTCCCAAAAGCATTTAAAATACTTTTAAATGAAGTAGATGACTATCAAACTCCTATTGTTGATTTAATAAAAATTCAAACCAATGATCCGTATAAAGTCCTTGTTGCAACAATCCTTTCTGCCCGTACAAAAGACCAGGTTACATCACTTGCTGCTTCCCGTATATTCAAAAAAGCTCCAGATTTTTGCGGACTCCGCAAATTATCTAAAAAAAGAATTGAAGAACTTATCTATCCGGTTGGGTTTTATAGAAATAAGGCAAAATTCCTTTTTCAGCTTCCAGAAGTGATAGAAAAAGAGTTTAATGGAAAGATTCCTGATACTATTGATGAATTAATTAAACTTCCCGGTGTCGGCAGAAAAACAGCCAATCTGGTAGTGGCGGTTGCCTTTGATAAGCCTGCAATTTGTGTGGATACACATGTACACAGAATTATGAATATTTGGAACTATATAAATACAGATTCTCCATTTGAAACAGAAATGGCTCTTAGAAAGAAGCTCCCTAAAAAGTACTGGCTGGATGTAAATAGAGTACTCGTCTCATTCGGACAACATCTGTGTCGTCCGGTGTCTCCGCATTGCAATAAATGCCCTATTAATAAACTGTGTCCCAGAAGCTTTTAGAGTCGCATATATTCCTCTAAAAAGACCCTGAACAAAATTTTTTTTTATCTAGAGGATTGTTTCTTTTGAGGCTAAATCATTTCAGAAACAACACCACCAGCGATAAATCGCTTTGTTCGCTATATATCTTCTGGAGGGTACCGTAAGTCAGAGCTCCAAGTTATCGAGCAACTTAACTTCCCTATCGTCGATAAAACGGAGATTCTTTTTTAAGAATTGACCTTAGATGAGGTGGAATAATTTTTAATTTTTAAAGGTTACATCAGATAACACCCTACTTCATCCCTGAAAGGGAT
>JAYEIY010000108.1:0-2600 GCA_034660375.1 Verrucomicrobiota bacterium | reverse complement strand
AATTGAAAAATAACATGGATTATCTTGCAGGAACATATTTAGACTACAAAACAATAAAAATTGAAGAAATAATTGGGAAAAAAAGAGGTTTGCAGAAAAACATGCGAAATATTGCTCCCGAAAAAGTAAAAAACTACGCTGCCGAAGATGCAGATATTACTTTTCAACTAAAAGAATATTTTTATCCTATATTAGAAAAAGAAAAATTACTTGATATTTTTGAGAAAATTGAAATGCCTTTAGTCTATGTTCTTACTCAAATGGAACATTTTGGTATTATCTTAGACGTTGATTTTCTTAAGAATTACAGAAAAGAAATTATTGAAAAAATTACTACTATTGAAAAAGAAATTTATGAAATTGCAGACTCACAATTTAATATATCTTCACCAAAACAACTGGGCGATATTCTTTTCAAAAAACTAAAAATTTCGGACAAACCAAAACTTACAAAGACAAAACAATTTGCTACTGGCGAACCAGAATTAATGAAATACAAAGGCAAACACCCAATTATTGAACTAATTTTTGATTATCGCTCATTGAAAAAGCTTATTACCACATACATCGATGCTCTACCGAAACTCGTAAACCCAAAAACGAACAAACTACATGCTTCTTTTAACCAAGCAATTACTGTAACTGGAAGATTAAGTTCTAACAATCCCAATCTACAAAATATTCCTATTAGAACTACCGAAGGAAGAGAAATCAGAAAGGCTTTTGTCCCCGAAGATGGAAACATTTTCATTGATGCTGATTATTCGCAAGTGGAATTACGTTTAATGGCACATTTGAGCAAAGATAAAAACATGTTAACTGCTTTTCAAGAAAATCAAGATATTCATGCTCAAACTGCTGCAAATATTTTCAATGTTCATCTCAACGAAGTAACCAGTAAAATGAGAAATCAAGCCAAAACAGCAAACTTTGCTATGATTTATGGCTCTTCGGCTTTTGGTCTATCTCAAAACCTAAACATTCCTCGCTCAGAAGCAAAAACTTTAATCGATAATTATTTTACAACTTACCCAGGAGTGAAAGAATATATGGACAAAATGATAAAAACTGCTCGCGAGAATAAATTTGTCTACACACTGATGGGCAGAAAACGATACTTAAAGGATATAAATTCGCAAAATTCACTCGTAAGATCGAACGCTGAACATAATGCCATAAACACGCCTATTCAAGGCTCTGCCGCAGATATTATAAAACTAGCAATGATAAACATCCACAAGAAAATCAAAGAACTTAAATTAAATACAAAGATGATTATTCAAGTTCATGATGAATTACTTTTTGATGTTCCGCTTGATGAAAAAGAAACAATGATTGATTTAATAAAAACAGAGATGGAAAATGCTGTTGACATATCCGTTCCTTTAATCGTAGATATATCGGACGGAAAAAATTGGGCTGAAGCACATTAGATTTTAATTGAGTTAGTATTATATCGTTCTCAGAGTTTACCTTGCTGAACAAAGTGAAGCATAGCACAAGAGCCTAGTAATCAGAACATTCTTATTTCCCGAATGTCCCTTTGCCTATTTCAAGTGTTTTTCATCTGAAATTTAAAGAAACTGGTTTATGCTTAAAGTTGTTGGGTTTTAAATTTAGAATTATATCGTTCTCAGGGTTTACCTTGCTGAACAAAGTGAAGCATCTCTTTGAAGAACAGTTCTTCAATGCTGCAAATTATTTCGCAATTTGTGTTCAGCATAGCACAAGAGCCTAGTAATCAGAACATTCTTATTTCCCGAATGTCCCTTTGCCTATTTCAAGTGTTTTTCATCTGAAATTTAAAGAAACTGGTTTATGCTTAAAGTTGTTGGGTTTTAAATTTATATAAATAAAAATGTTGATTACAAATGCGAATTAAGGGTTAAAATTAACAGATGATTATCAGAATGTTATGTGAGCTGGTTTTTAAATCCCCCCTGCCCCTTAAAAGGGGGAGTAACAATTCCCCCTTTTTAAGGGGGTTAGGGGGATTTATTCGTAGTTTATAAATAATTCAACACTTAATTCGCATTACAAGCTAAAATCTAAAAATCATACTAGCTTTCATTATCTTGTAGAATATCTTTTTTATTTTTTTCAGCCTTTTTATGTATTTCGATAATCTCTTTTTCAAAAGTGTTTTTTTCTTCACTAGACTCCCAGTTAATAGTGTCTTTAATTCGTTCAATCTGTTTTTCTTTGTTTACTATTCTTAGATTATTTGCAGTACTAGTAAAATATTGGTGAGAAGAGAGAAATTTTACTTGAATTTTATTCCAGAAATTAATGTCTCCCATTTTATTTTGAGCTTTTAGTTCTTCGTACAAAGTATTTGAAACAGGAATAAAATCTATTCTCCCAAGATAATCCAAATCAGAATCGCACATAATACGTTCGAGCTTATTTTTGGGACGAGGTGGTAATTCTGTGGCCATAATCAATTCATTAATTTTTTCTATCTGTTCTTCGGTACAGTTGAAATTGGCATATCTATTTTATATAAATCTTTTATCAAGTGTCTTACTGCCTCTCTTGTCCACAAAGCAAATTTAAACTGTAATTGTTCTGGATTAGTATCTATTAGTTTTCTAATGATT
>JAYEIY010000107.1:0-12856 GCA_034660375.1 Verrucomicrobiota bacterium | reverse complement strand
TTGATTAGTATCCTTAAAAGTTGTTACTTCCACAGGATTAGACAGCAAAAAGAGATTATTTTTATTTATCCCGCTTTGCTCTAATATTTTTTGATCTCGCGAGGTAAGCACGGCATAAAAGTATGTAGAAAATGCAGGATAGAGGACTTCTTGCAGTTGATAATTCAAGACATCTTCAATTGCATATCGTAGATTACAATAATTATCATAGCGTAGATCTTCTGCAAAATCATGACAATGATTGAGAATTCGGGTTCCCTTTTTTGCCATCTCGTATATTGCTGCATTTACAATCGCATTTTTTCCCAGATTCAGATTGTGAATATGTATTAGATGTGCTTTTGAAAAATGTTTTTCAAAACAAAGCAATACTTTTTTGTAAAGTTTCTTAATCGTTTCAGGAGATTCAGAAGCTGCACTTAGATATTTTAAAGCCGGTTCAACAAACACAGGAATTCCTTTCAAAACCTCGAGATTTCTGGAAGCATTCTCTCCTACAAGTAAAGAAATTTCATGCCCAGAATCTTGCAAAGAACGAATTTGAGAAGAAATTATGCTTGTTACTCCGCCGGTACGAAGATGATTATGGATTATTAAAATCTTCATTTTCTATTTTTGTAGGCTTCAACTTCAATCATGGGCGGACGCTCCTGCTCTACAATTTTCCGAGTTATAATTTTTGACGTTTTATTTTCATCTGTTTCGACATTAATCATACTGAAGTTTTCCAGAGAAATATTATCTATGCCTTTGTATTTGGAGAGACGATTCCAGAATGTCTGCAATATTCCAAAAGACATTTTTCCAAGTGCTTTTGTGCTCTGATTACGATGAATACGCTCGTCAAGGTTTGTCTGTGCAATTGCATCAAGACCCCACTTTTGGTAAATGTCTATTAGTTGAGAGGTTTCCACACCATATCCTACTGGAAAAGGGAGTTGTTCAAAAATTTCTCTATAACCCGCAAATTCACCGGAAAGTGGTTGAATAACAGCAGCTAATTCGGGAAAAAACTGTGCAAAAAGAGGCCTGATCAGAATTTCAGTAACTCTTCCTCCTCCAGAGCCGAGTAATCCGCCTCCCAAATTAATTGGACGTTCATAGAATGCCTTTACATACTTGATCGGGTCGTTATACAATATGGGACCCAGTAATCCATAAACAAATTTAGGATGAATATTAAGAATATCGGAGTCTATAAAAACGATTATATCTCCTTTTAATAAGTATATTGCCTTCCAGAGATTCTCTCCCTTTCCTTTCATTTTACCTTCTTCCTGTAAATAATCCGAGGCTAAAAAGAATTTAGCTCCATATTCTTCGGCAATTGCTTGTGTATTATCGGTTGACCCTGAATCAATAACTGCAATTTCATCTATAAGTGGATAACGTTCTTTTAGTTCGGAACTTATTAATATAATCTCTTTTCCTATTGTTTCCTCTTCATTCAGCGTGGGAAAGCAAAGGCTTATTTTAAGATTGCGTTCTTCTTTCTTTTCAACGAGTTTTTTTAAATCCCAGAATTGAGAATGTTGAAATGTATTGTTTTCTAGCCAATTATTTAGTTTTTTCATCACAATATCCTTTTTCTATCAAATCTAAGAGTATTAATATTTGTGTAATGCCATCCGCAATCGGAGAAAGATTCACATGGGCATTTTTGTGTCTAATTCTTTTGCCGGTTGTTATTCCAAGAGTCAATGAAGGTATGCCTTTGGAAGAAGTCACAGACATCTGCGTATTGGACGTAGCTACAGAAGGTTCGTAATCAAGTTGTTTGACAATGCAAGCAGCATTTTTTACCATGGGGTGTGAAAAATGCAACCCTCCTGCATGTTGTCTGCCAAAGAAATTTAATTTCAGTTTTATCCCGTACCTCGCTCCAACATCTGCACAACAGTCTTTTATGTCTTCTATTACCTGATTAACAAGAGAATTTTTTTCACTTTTTACTCCTATATGTACCTCCGCTTTTAAACTGGGTTCAGTATATGATTTACCCCCAGAAATAATCCCGATATTTAATGTAGTCGATGGCTTAGAGGGAAGAGGAATGCCAAGCAAGTGATCAACTAACTCTGTAATAATATTATTTGCATTTGTATGAAGAGCATGCTTCCAAAAATCTTCTTCCATGTCCTCCAGATTGCATTCTATATCACACCTCACAACACTTCTGCAAAAATGATCTATTCGACCCAGCTGAGTCGACATTAGATTAATAACATAGTCAGGAGGTGAATCCATGTGGCGGACAAATTCTCTCATCCCATTCATATCACCCCTGCCATGACTCTCTGTTGTCCCAAGAAAAATAATATCACTATCATATCTTATGCCACATTTTTCTATTATTTCAGGAAGCGAGACCAAAGTTGCCGCAGCCGTAGCATTATCTGCAATTCCTACTCCAGAAGCTTTATCTTTTTCAATTTGTACATAATGATCAATGTCTGCCCGAAAAGGAGAATCAATACTTGCACAAATCAAAATCTTTTTTTCTGACAGACGTCCCTTTATATGTGCACAAACATTGCCATAATCATCAATATATGGGGAAGTAAATTCGTTCTGAATAAATCTATCTTTCATAAACTGAGCTCGTTTCTGTTCATGAAATGTAGGTGATGGGATCTGCGAGGTTCGAAGCAAGTCCGCTAAAATCAGTTCCCTGTTTTCAGCTATAATCACCCTATATTTTTCCATTAACTCTTTAATCAAATTCTCATGATCATTTTTTTTCATAATTCTGCCTGTTTTTTTATAGCTTTTTCTTTTTCTTGTACAGAATTATAGATGAGAAAAAGGAAAAATCAAGGGTGGATAAGAATATATAGATAAATCTCTGTAATTCTATCTAGGCAGTGTACTAAAAGCCTTTGAACGAAGTGAAGAAGACTTTTTGTGCAATGTCTATCTAATATTTTTAGTCCTACATCTCTTCCAGAACGCCAATAGTAAGAGTTTTCAATCCATCTCCTAGGATCATTCTTGTTGTCGCACAGAGACTGAGTCTGGGTTTCCTGAGATGCTCTTCTGAACCAAGAACAGGACAGTTTCGATAAAAACGGTTAAAAGTTTTTGCAATATTTAAAAGGTAGTCGGTAAGGACTGAGCAATCGAGAGTTTTAGCGGCTTTTTTAACTGCGTCAGGGTATCTGGCGCAGGCGAGAGCAAGATCTTTTTCGGTTTGATCTATCAACAGTTCCCAGGCGACGTCTGCTGTTGTTTCTTCGGTAGCTTTCTGTAAAATAGAACTTATCCTTGCATAAGCATAAAGAATATATGGACCTGTATCCCCTTCAAACTTTATTGATGCATTTGGATCAAACATAATATTTGTCTTAGGATTTACTTTTAATAACATAAATTTCAATGCTCCCAGACCTATCTTTTCAGCTCTTTCTTTTAAGTTTTCGGGAGGATTATCTGGGTATCGCTCCAGAATTGCGGACTCCGCAAGAGAACTCATTTCATCAAATAAATCATCTGCATCGACAACTGTTCCCTCACGACTTTTCATTTTACCAGAAGGTAGGTTAACCATGCCGTATGCCAGATGATGTAGATCCTTCGCCCAACTGTATCCAAGGCGAGTCAAAATCTCAAAAAGAACCTGAAAATGATATATTTGTTCGTTGCCGACAACCCAAATCTGTGAATTAGGAGAGAATTCTTTATTTTTCAGAACTGTTGTCCCTATATCCTGTGTAATATAGACACTTGTTCCATCACTTCTGAGGACGACTTTTTCTCCAAGTTTCTGATCTGAGAGATCAATTGCGACAGCACCATCTTCTCGTTTATAGAAAACCCCTTTCTCTAATCCTTCGGCAATAATATCTTTGCCGAGAGAATATGTATTACTTTCCAGATACAATTTATCAAATTCAACTCCAAAGCGTTTGTATGTGTCATTAAAACCATCTATAACCCATTCATTCATTCTTTTCCACAGCTGCAATGTCTCGGACTCACCATTCTCCCAGCCCTGTAGCATTTTTCTTGCTTGCTTACCTATGTCTGTTTGAAGTTCTACTTCTTCATCTGGAAAATCTTTAAACTCTGGATTGGCAAGTCTGAAGAGGTTTATTTGTTTTTTTACTTCTGTATTATATTTAACATAATAATTTCCGACTAGATGATCTCCCTTTATACCCTTTTCATTGGGGGTAACTCCCTCTCCGAAAAGCTTGTAGGCAATCATTGATTTACAAATATGTATTCCTCTGTCATTTATCAGATTTACCGCAACTGTATTATGTCCTGCTCTTTCAAGAATTTTTGTAAGAGCCATTCCAAGAGTATTGTTTCTTACATGTCCGAGATGCTGTGGTTTATTTGTATTGGGTGCAGAGAATTCTATCAAGACTTTTTTTTGCTCATTCTTAGGAAGGATACAATTTTGCATCAAAGCATCGACATCTTCTATTGTATCACGAAAAACTGCTTTCGGTGTAAGTGCCAGATTGACAAATGCTTTAATATATTCGACCTTTTCAACATCTTCGTGGACTTTTGCGAACTCCGCAAACTCTTCTGCTAGCTTCATTGGATTACTTTTCAATGGCTTTGCCATACGAAAACAATTTACAGTCATGTCTCCGTGAAAATCTGCAGGACAATCTTCGGGTTCAATTGTTATATCAACTCCATATTTACTGTTTATATGTTTTTCAAGATCCGCGATTATTTTAAATACCATAATTATTCCTTTTTTATCTGAAACTATAATTTGAAAGTGTCTTTTTTTCTTTTTTCCTATTTTACCGCCACAAGAGAAAAGCGCAAATTCTTTTGTACTGATATTAGTTCTTAATGATATTTATCCAAAAAGAATTTGAATAATGATGCTGATTTTTTTTAATAGAGAATTTCTAATATTTTTGCTTGATACGGATATAATGATTTATTCGTTAAAAAGGAATCCTGGTGTGATTCAAAATTTAAAGAATAATTTTGAAAGAGTACCTAATCTGTCTCTTGAAAACTGGACACAAATTTAGATTATTTTGCTATAATCCTTGCTCCGGAAGGGGTGTCTTCCAACTCATAGCCGCTGGACTGAATTTCGTCGCGCAATCTATCAGCTTCTGCATAATCTTTATTTTTTCGTGCCTCTGAGCGTTGCTTTGCAAGTTGTTTGATTTCTTCGGGAATTTCTTCTTCCTTTTGAATATCAAGACATCCGATAACCATATCGAGTTTTTCAAGAGATTTGAGTATAATCTGAGCATTTGTAGCAGAGACTTTTTTGTTATTCATTAAAATATTGATTTTTCGTATAAATTCGAAAAGGCTTCCAAGTGCCTTGGGCATATTCAAATCATTTTCAAGGCTTGCAGTAAATTCTGCTTGCATTTCGTTTGTCAATTTAGATACTTCGGTGTTTTCTGAGACTTTTGCATTTTCTGAAATATCTTTGAGTTTTGCTGTAAACCCATCAATTCTAAAGAGAGTTTTTCTTGCAGTCTTAAGACCGTCAATTGTAAAATTCAACTGTTGGCGATAATGTGATCCAAGAAGTACCCAGCGGATCTCACGTCCACTAAAACCTTTTTTCTGCAAATCAGCAAGCGTATAAAAATTGCCAAGTGATTTTGACATCTTCTGTCCTTCCGCCATAAGATATCCGCAATGCAACCAGTAATTTACAAATTTTTTCCCGTTGGCTGCTTCGCTCTGCGCTATTTCATCCTCATGATGGGGAAAAATATTATCTACTCCGCCTGTATGGATATCAAATGTTTTTCCGAGATATTTCATACTCATAGCCGAGCATTCGATATGCCATCCGGGGCGTCCTTTTCCCCAAGGACTATTCCAGAAGACATCTCCATCGTCTTCATCCCATGCCTTCCAGAGGGCAAAGTCAGCGACAGCGTCTTTTGCATACTCATCATTTTTTATCCTTACCGAGCTTCTCTGCTCTTGCAGATCAACTCCTGAAAGCTTTCCATAATCAGCAAACTTTTCTATTGAGTAGTAGATACATCCATCATCTGCGCAATATGCATATCCTTTCTCCAGAAGAATCTTAATCATATCAATCATTTCGGGGATATGATCAGTTGCGGCAGGATACTGCTCAGCAGGCTCAATATTGAGTAATTCAAGATCTTCAAAAAATGCTTTTTTAAATTTTTCAGTATATTCTTGAAGTGAAACAGATGCCTTCTGGGAATCTCTGATAGTCTTATCATCAACATCTGTAAGATTCATTACCTGCAAAACCCTATAAGAGCAAAACTGTAAGGTTCTTCGCAAAAGATCTTCAAACATATATGCCCTGAAATTCCCAATATGTGCATAATTATAGACGGTCGGTCCACAGGTATACATTTTTACAAAACCGGGTTTTATAGATTTAAATTCTTCTACTTGATTTGTCATTGTATTATAAAATTTCATGTATTTATTCCTTTAGCTTGCTTTTTTCTCTGGATATTAAAAATATTTTTTGTATATTAGGTACTCTCGAAATACAGTAGCTAACAAAAATTGAATATATATGGAAAAATGAATATTTACAGAGAAAAATCATATATTATGGCACCAATTGCCGGATATTCTGACTGGCCATTCAGAAAGGCTATCCGAAAATTAGGTTGTCACTATGCTTTTACCCAGATGATAGATGCAGGCTCTCTCGTCTGGGGCATGAAGTGTAAAAGAAGGCGTCTCAATGGGAAAAATACTCTTTTTATGCATAGAGCTCCCGAAGAAGAATGGCTTGGCATACAATTGCTTGGAAATGATCCGGACCTACTTGAAGAGGCTGTTGAAATAATAAATGAACGTAATTACGATGTCCTCGATCTGAATATGGGATGTCCTGTCCGTAAAGTAATAAAACGACAGTGCGGAGCAAAATTGGCTGAAGACGAGATTCTCGCAAGAAAATGCCTAGAAAAAATGGTAAAAAAAAGTAAAATCCCCGTTACTGCAAAAATTCGGATTCTGGATATTGATGATCCTGAACCATCTGTTTACCTGGCACTGGAGCTGGAAAAAGCAGGCATCTCCGCTCTAACTGTCCACGGGCGCACAAGAAGTGCAATTTATTCAGGATCAACACACTACAATATAATTAGAGAAATAAGTAATGCTCTAACTATTCCCGTAATAGTAAATGGAGGAATTATGTCCACTGCAGATGCACAGATTGCACGTGATAAAAGCAAATGCGACTCTGCAATGATTGCACGTGGAGCAATTGGCAATCCATGGATATTTAAAGAACTATATAACGAAAAAACTGTTATTCCGACTCCCGAACAACTCTGCAATCAGATAGAAGAACATATTAATGATATAATAGACTTTTACGGCGAAGAAATCGGCATGAAAATAAGTAGAAAAATCCTTTTGAGCTATCTGATGGGACGTGGATACAGGGGGGAATATCGTAACAATGCAGGACGAATAAAAACAATGGATGAATTCAACATATTCATGAAGCTTATCCGCTCAAAGGGTCCAGATAAACGATATATAAAAAAACATCGTTTATGAAAGATAAATTTCTAAAAAAAAGAATAAAGTATATCTGTGTCTCCAGATATTTGTTTGATTTAAAAATCACACGATTTATCAAAAGAAATTCTACCTTTGATACGACATCTCTGTCTCTTCATTTTTCCTCTCAAAAAAGTAGAATAAGCAGAAAGAAGAAACTTTTCTAATCTTTGCTACTGAAAAAGTTATATTTGTCTTGATTTTTTTTAATAAAAGATAATCTTAAATGGCTTGAAAATTAAAATTAAAATAACGGAGGTTCCTTATTTATGTCGCAAAATTATTCATACTTGCTTACTCTTGACAAAGTGCGAGAGAATGCGATAAAAGCATTGCAACTTGTTCAGGAAAAAGAAGGCTTTATCTCTGATGAGGTCATGGAGGAAATAGCAGAATATTTGGATATGCCACTGGTAGAAATTGAAGGTATTATCTCATTTTATACACAATTCAAAAGAGTCAAACCCGGAAAATACAAGATACTGGTTTGTGATGGTACTGCCTGTCATATAAAAGGTTCTATACTGATGCTTGACTGGATATCTACAGAACTTGGAATAAAAGATGGTGAAACAGACAAGGATGGATTATTTTCTTTAGAAACGGTTTCCTGTCTGGGTTGTTGCAGTCTTGCACCGGTGTTGAGTGTAAATTCCAAGGTTTATGGAAACCTTGATAGAAAAGCTACTCTGAAAATACTCAAAACCTATAGAAACAAAGAGGTCACAAAATGATAAAAACGATTAGAGTGGGAATGGGGTCATGCGGAATTGCAGCAGGAGCTGATGAGGTCCTGGAAAAACTTAGAGAAAAAACATCTATAAAAATTGAAGCTGTTGGATGTATTGGGTTTTGTTATGCAGAACCTCTCGTGGAAATAATAACAAAAGATTCCTCTGTTTTTTATAGAAATGTAAAACCAACAAACAAAAATATTCTTGACATACTTGATCTTTCAGAAGAAGGTAGGTTGAATATTCCAAAGAAACGCCTGGAGAAAGGATTAACAAAAGTACTCCATCTTGCCGGTAGAGTAGATCCATTGTCTATTGAAGAATACATGCAAAATAATGGATTTGAAGCTCTCAGAAAAACATCTGCACTTTCTCCGGAAGACGTAGTTGAAGAGGTTAAAATATCAGGTCTCCGTGGTCGTGGAGGAGGTGGTTTTCCCACAGGGTTAAAGTGGAGTTTTCTTGCAAATAAAAAAGCTGATACAAAAGTTCTTATTTGCAATGCTGATGAAGGAGATCCTGGTGCATTTATGGATCGTTCACTAATGGAAAGTGTTCCCTATCAGATTCTTGAAGGAATGCTTATTGCCGCATACGCAACAGGAGCACATAAACTTTTTATTTACTGTAGAGCTGAATATCCACTTGCAATAAAACATCTTAAATATGCAATCAAAAAAATTGAAACTCATGAACTTAATGTAATTCACGGAAAAAAAATAAGCATAATTATAAAAGAAGGTGCAGGCGCATTTGTCTGTGGAGAAGAGACAGCTTTGATTGCATCCTTGGAAGGAAAAAGGGGGACGCCCAGATTCCGCCCCCCATTCCCGACAGACTCAGGCTGGAATCAATTTCCAACTCTCATAAATAATGTAGAAACCTTTGCCAATATTCCCATGATAATCAATGAAGGCGGAGAAAACTACGCAAAAATAGGCACTGAAAAAAGTAAGGGAACAAAGCTTTTTGCACTTGCAGGAGATTTGAAATACCCAGGGCTTATAGAAGTTCCAATGGGAACAACTCTGGCTGAAATTGTCTTTGACGTAGGCGGAGCAAAAAAAGAAGAAGTAAAAGCTGTTCAAATAGGTGGCCCTTCCGGAGGATGTATTCCAGTAGAACTTTTTGATACTCCAATAGACTATGATTCTCTTACTTCTTTGGGAGCAATAATGGGTTCTGGTGGACTTATTGTTATCGGAAGCAATCGTTGCATGGTTGAAACAGCAAGGTATTTTCTGGATTTTACCCATCGTGAATCATGTGGCAAATGTACTTTTTGTAGAATTGGTACGAAACGTATGTTTGAAACCCTTGAACGTATTACGGAAGGAAATGGAAAAGTTGAAGACCTAACCTTTTTAAGGGAAATGGGCGATAAAGTAAAAAAAGCATCTCTCTGTGGATTGGGACAAACCGCCCCAAACCCTGTGTTGGCAACATTGCGCTACTTTATTGATGAATACAACGAACATGTTTACAATTCAAACTGTCCAACACTTGAATGTAGTGCACTTGTCGATGTGGAAATTGACAAAAATGGGTGTATAGAATGTGGCCTGTGTATTAAAAATTGCGCAGTCAATGCAATAAGTGATGATTTTGTTATAGATAATAATATTTGCACAAGATGCAATAGTTGTATAGAAGTTTGCCCAAAAAACGTAATTAGCCGTACACATAAAGGAGAAGGATATTACAGTGAATAAAATTAAATTTAAAATAGACGGAAAATCTGTTGAGGTAGAACAGGGAAAAACTATACTTTATGCAGCCAAACAAGTAGGTGTTGAAATCCCAACATTGTGTCATAATGAAAAGATTTCCAGAACAACCTCTTGTTTTGTATGTGTAGTAAAAGATCTAAAAACAGGAAAATATTTGCCATCATGCTCTGCATGCCCTACAGAAGGAATGGAAGTAGATGTATCCTCGAAAGAAGTACAAGACGTAAGAAAAACTGCATTGAATCTACTTTTATCTGAGCACTCTGGTGATTGTGAAGCTCCCTGTACTGTGGCATGTCCTGCACATGCTTCAGTCGAAGAGTATGTGCGAGCAGGTAAAAATGGAGATTTTCTTAAAAGCTTAAAAATAATTAAAGAGAGAATTCCTCTGCCTCTTTCAATTGGACGAGTTTGCCCTCGTTTTTGCGAGCAGGATTGTCGAAGAAATATTCATGACAAAGCTGTCGCAATAAATGATTTTAAACGTTTTGCTGCAGATATGTATTATGATGAATATATGGAGGAACTTCCTGAGCTAACAGGAAAAAAAGTTGCAATTATAGGAGGTGGTCCGGGTGGACTTGGAAGCGCTTATTTTCTCAGATTAAAAGGTATAGAATGCACTATTTTTGAAAAAATGCCTAAGCCTGGAGGAATGCTTAGATACGGAATACCCGAATACAGACTGCCTAAAAATATTTTAGACAAAGAAATAAAACATTTTGAAAAAATGGGAATAGAGATAAAATGTAATGTAGAATTGGACAAAGATATTTATCTGAAATCCCTTAAAAAGGACTTTGATGCAGTTCTTATTGCCGTTGGAAGCTGGAAACCTAGTTCAATGCGTTGTGAAGGAGAAAATCTAGCAGATGGAGGAATCTCCTGGCTTGAGCAGATAGCTAGAGCAGACTGGACAGGAGAAAATCCTGGAAAAACCATTGTTATCGGCGGGGGAAATACCGCAATGGATTGCTTGAGAACATCTGTTCGTTTGGGAAGTAATGATGTATCATGTTTCTATAGACGTACAGAAAAAGAAATGCCGGCAGAAGATATTGAAATAGAAGAGGCAAAAGAAGAAGGAGTTAATTTTTGCTTTCTTACTGCTCCGCTGGCTCTACGCAAAGATAAAAATAAGCTAATCTTGACGTGTCAAAAAATGAAACTAGGTGAACCCGATGCATCAGGACGAAAACGCCCCATTCCAATCCCTAACTCAGAGTATGATGTAGAAGCAGATACTGTTATTTCTGCAATTGGTCAAAAAACAATAGCACCAAAAGACTGTAAAACCAATAGGTGGGGTGATGTTGACGCCACAGAAGCAAACATGAAAATGTACGAAAATGTATTTGCTGCAGGAGACTGTGTCAGCGGTCCAGCCACTGTAGTTGAAGCAGTTGCTACTGCCTTTACTGCAGCTGAAGGAATTGCCTCTTTCTTTAAAAATCAGGACTATAAAGCACCATACACAATTAATGTCTCACGTGGACATTGGAACAGTCTTGGAGTAGATGATTTAGTATATTTAAAAGAACTGAAAAAAGGGGATAGAGTTCCACAAAGACTGATAGATATTGACAAAAGAACAACAACCATGCAAGAAGTTTCTGCTACTTTTACTGCAGAAGAACTTAAAAGGGAAGGAGAACGTTGTATAGAATGTAGCTGTACAGCAAAAGGAGATTGTAAGTTAAAAGAATATTCTGAAGATTATAATGCATCTCCTGAAGCAATAAAAGGGGATAAATTTAAATCCGGCTATGACAATCGACATCCTGAAATTATACATGATAGAGAAAAATGTATAAAATGCGGTGTCTGCATAAAAATTTGTTCAGAGGTTGTTAATGAATCGCTTTTGGGACTTAAAGACAGAGGTTTTACTGCAAAAGTAGGTACTGCTATGGATAGAGTCCTCCCAGAATTTTGCAAAGATTGTGGTGCATGTGTAGAAGAGTGTCCTGTAGGTGCTCTTGCATGGAAAAATAAGACTTCTTGACAATTGAAAAATTATTTATTCTAAGAATGAGATATGAAATGAATTTTTTAAAAAGAGATGATGAGTTTTTTATGAATGTCGCCTTGGCAGAAGCACGCAAGGCCTTTGAAAAAGACGAGGTTCCCGTAGGTGCAGTAATCGTCCTGAATGAAAAAATCATTGCAAAAGCCCACAATCAAGTAGAACTCCTGCACGATGCAACCGCCCATGCAGAAATGCTTGTCATAACACAAGCCTCGGCAGCCCTCAAAAATTGGAGACTTTCCGAGGCAACAATTTATGTAACCAAAGAACCCTGCCCGATGTGCGCAGGTGCCATGATTAATTCACGTATAAAAAAACTTGTTTACGGCCTTTCTGATCCTCAGGGCGGTGCCGCAGGAAGCGCCCTCTCTATTACAAACCACAAAGGCTTACTTCATACCGTAGAGGTTGTTTCAGAAGTACTCCCCAATGAATCTCTCGAACTCCTACAATCATTCTTCAAAAAAAAGAGAGTACAAAATAATTAACGTGTGCCTATTCAGTTTAAACTCAAGATTTAAAATTTCTAGAGGATTTAGGTAAAGCACATCAAACCTATTTTTTAGAGGGCACGGTCATAGTTTAGAGCTTTATCCTGACAAAAAATAATTTTGCCATAAATACGAATATGCTCTTTAAGTTCGTCTGATTTTATTGTATTATAGGCTATACAGAACTCATCGGTTTGAGGCTGACGAACACGCAATTCAGATTCCCCTTTTTACTAAAGAAAGGGAAAGTAGTTGCTCGGTAATTTAAATTTCTTGCTCAAAAGAAAACATATTAGCAACTTAACTTCCCTATCGTCGATAAAACGGAGATTCTTGTTTAAGAATTGACCTTAG
>JAYEIY010000106.1:0-2612 GCA_034660375.1 Verrucomicrobiota bacterium | reverse complement strand
TTAAAAATATAAGGGCTGTTCACAGAATTGTGCAAAATCCTTTGGAAATTGCAAAATTAGACAATTGCAAAATTAGACAACTACAAAATTAACAAAATTAACAAAGTAAATATATGAATATTGCAATAAACATACCATCTGATTTTTTTAATATATGTACGGATACAATTAAAGATTCATTGCATTTGCGTCTAATGGAACTGGATTGGAAAACGTTTGCTGCTCGTTCTGAAGAAATAAGAAAACTTGGGCATGAGGATATTAGTTTAGCTAGTGTAAGCCATTTACTGCCCTCCCCTGTCGGTAATAATCTTAATGAAGTCTCTCCGCCGGCAATGATAAAAATCCGTGATTATTTAATACAAAATATAACCCAGGCATCAAAAGAAAACGTTAGCTATTTTTGTATAGATGTAGGTGCAGAAAAACGAAACAAAAGTTATTCAGAAGAAGAATTAGGTGAAAATGTTTTTTTCTTCAAGCAGTTTATTCCGACTTGTCAGACTTATTCTACATCAATTCTTCTACCAGTCAGACTTCCTGCTATATCAACGGAGATGCATGGTTTATGGGGAAATACTATTCAAATTGTTCATAATGTAATGCATGACTCTTGTCGCATGCAACTGGATTTACACATATCTGAAATTGAAAAAGATTTTGATATAAAAGATTTTTTAAGAAATTGTTATTATCATATTTCCTCTATAAGATTCATTTATAGTACCGCCATTAAAGAAGAGCGTTTGAAACAAATTATTGCGCAATGGGCAGAAGTTTTAAAATGGCGTTCTTACAAGGGATTAGTTGTATTTGCTCCTACCATACATTCTTCAGAATCGGTAAACGAAGAATTCAGAAAAATAGATGAAATAATAGAAAAATATTTCGAATAAGACCATGTAAAAGAAGGTAAGAAAAACAAAAAAATTTTCGTAAAATATTAAATGAAGGAATTACAAAGAATGAAAAAGCTTTTTTTAGATGCACTACATAGAGGATTAGGGGGAAAGATTGTACCTTTCGGAGGGTGGGATATGCCTGTTCAATACAAAAATGGGATACTTAGAGAGCATGAGCATACAAGAAGTATGGTTTCTTTGTTTGATATTTCACACATGGGAGAATTTCGTATAAGAGGCAAAAATGGTTCTAATCAACTGGAAAAGATACTTGCAAGACCTGTTGTTTCTCAGAAAGTAGGTAGTTGCAGATACAACTTTTTAATGAATGCTTATGGTGGCATTAAAGACGATTTAATCGTCTATAAAATCAGTGATGAAGAACTTTTTCTAGTTGTAAATGCGGCAACAACAGAGAGTGATGCAGATTACATAAAGGAATTTATTGATAATTCAGTGGAATTTGAAGACGTGTCAAAAATAACTGGAAAACTTGATCTGCAGGGACCAAAGGCAGTAGATGTATTAACAAATCTCGGCATAAAAAAAGAAACTCTTCCTCGATATTTCAGATTCAAGAATATAAAAATCAAAGGAATAGACTGTCTTATTAGTCGAACAGGTTACACTGGAGAGCTTGGATTTGAATTTTATGTAAATACCGACTCTATTGTAGACCTTTGGAAATTACTATCAGAACAACCTGGTGTTCAACCGGCGGGGCTTGGCTGCAGAGATACTTTACGCCTTGAAATGGGATACCCTCTTTATGGACACGAATTAGATGAGAAAACAACCCCCATTGAAGCAGGATTTGCTCCAATAGTTCACCCCGAAAAACACTCTTTTATATCCTCTGATATATTGATCGAAAATAAACCAAAGAAGTTTTTACATGCTATACAGCTAGACGGAAGACGAGCCGCCAGAGAAAAAACTATTGTTTTTGATAAAGATCATAATAAAATAGGCATCGTTACCTCCGGATCGTATTCTCCAAGCATTAAAGGTGCAATTGCCCTCGCCTATCTTAATAAAAAATATAATGTTAATTCAGAATTGAAACTTGAACTTTCCGGAAAAGATATTAATGGAAAGGTCGTAACATTACCATTTTACCAAAATGGTACTGTTAGAAATAAACTATAATAAAAAATATATAAAATGGAGGTATTATGAAAAAATATACGGATAAGCACGAATGGGTAGAGATTGATGACGATGTAGCTATTATAGGAATCTCGGAACATGCAGCAGAGGAGCTCGGAGATATTACCTATGTAGAACTTCCTGAATTGCAAATAGAGATAGAGAAAGATTTTCCATTTGCAGTAATAGAATCAGTAAAAGCAGCGACAGATGTATTTAGTCCTGTCAACGGGACTATTGTGGATGTTAATAAAGAACTGGAGCTGACACCCGAATTGATAAATCAATCCGCTGAAGATGCAGGTTGGATATGTACTGTAACCGAATTTTCAGAACATGATCTAGAAGATCTCATGAGTGAAGATGAATATAAGACATATTTGCAAGAAAATGAGGATAATTAATAATTGAAAATCTGGGCTGTTCACAGAATTGCGCTAGCAACCCTTTGTGGCTGACCGTTGAAATTACAAAATTAACCATTAACCATTAACCATTAATCATTAATCATTAACCATTAACCATTAACCATTAACCATTAACCATTAACCATTAACCATT
>JAYEIY010000105.1:0-12924 GCA_034660375.1 Verrucomicrobiota bacterium | reverse complement strand
GGCTTTAACTATGAATGCACCTACTGCATTTGTAACATCAAGACAAAAGCTTAAAACACTTAAGCCTGAAAAGGCACATGGTGAAGTTAGTATTATTTGGGTTCTGATATCTCCTCACAGATTGAGGGAATAAAACATGTCTGGAATCAATTACTTATCATTTTCCTTGGTGCTACAGCCCTAGTTTTCGTGGGAATGTATGATGATAGAGCCCCCATTGGACCACTCCCTAAATTTGCAGCTCAATTTTGGGTTGCCGGTGCAACTGCATGTTGGGGAGTACGAATCACTCTTTTCTGGAACATCCCTGTTTTTACCTGGATTGTTACTACACTTTGGATTATGCTCATAATTAATGCAATTAATTTTTTTGATAATATGGATGGTCTTACTGCAGGAACTTCAGCTATTGCATCATTTCTCTTCTTCTTTGTAGCTTCAGTCAATCACCAGTACTTTGTTGCGACACTTTCCGCAATTACATTCGGAAGTACGCTAGGATTCTGGTTCCACAATAGGTATCCCGCAAAAATTTATATGGGAGATGCAGGGAGTCACTTTCTGGGCTATATGCTGGCAGTTATAGGGGCTCTAACAACCTTTCACAGTAAAGAAACCCCGACTCCATTTGCTGTTCTTATCCCTCTATGCATTCTTTTATTGCCTATATTTGATCTTCTTCTGGTAATGGGTATCAGAAAAAAGATAGGCAAGCCCATATACAGAGGTGATCACAACCATATTTCCCATCGTTTTCATAAAATGGGTTTAAGTAAAACCAATTCTGTCAGATGCGTTCATCTACTTTCTCTTGCGCTGGGCTTAGGAGTTTTACCCATGATGTGGCTGGGATTTAAAGGAATTCTGGTTATTCTGTTACAGTTTTCAGCTATTTTTGCCTTTATTATTATTATCTCAACTGTGCATATACGAGATATTATTGAAGATGAGTAACTTAACACTTTATTGTATAAAAAATAAATTATTTTATGAAAAAATTACCTATAGCAAAATCTGTTTTTAAAGAAATTATAGAAGAAAACTGCTGTTATGTTGATAAAACTCAATATGTAAAAATGTTGGAAGATTTTCCTTCTAAATATTTGTTCATATCAAGACCCCGTCGTTTTGGAAAAACACTATTCCTCGATACTATTCGTGCAGCTTATACCGCAGAAAAAGAACTTTTCAATGGTTTATCTCTCGAAAAGAACTGGGACTGGACTAAAAAGTATCCAATAATATCTCTTGATTGGGGATGTGGAACAGTTACAAATAAAGAAGAGCTGGAAGAGTCTTTTGCAGCTACATTGAGGTTTAATGCAAGAAGGTATCAAATAAAATTAGAAGAAAAACTACCTGCAAGGCAATTTGAAGAACTTATCGTAACATTATATGAAAAATACGGTGAGGTTGTTATATTAGTTGACGAATATGATAAACCTATAGTTGATAATCTTGGGAAAAAACAGGCAGATGTCATGCGTGAGACTTTGGGTGGATTTTATTCCGTTTTGAAAAGTTCAGACCAATATTTGAAACTTGTATTTTTGACCGGAGTATCAAAATTTGCAAAAACAAGCATTTTTAGCAAATTAAATAATATAAAAGATTTAACTTACGATGCAGCTTATTCTGATCTTTTTGGATATACTCAAAAAGAATTTGAAGACGTTTTTGCAGAATATCTTACAGATGTCGATTTAGAAAAAGTGAAAGAGTGGTATGATGGATATAAATTTCTTGGTAGTGAAATGTATAATCCCTATGATATTTTATTATTTCTATATGACAAAAGATATAGATTTTACTGGTTTGAGACGGGAACTCCTACTTTACTTGTCAATGAATTAAAACGAGACAAAAAGAAAATTCCGGATTTCAATAATATTTTTGTATCTGAGACTGATTTGCAAAGTTTTGACATCCATAATATGAAGTTTGAAGTATTATTGTTGCAAACCGGTTACCTAACAATTGATGAAGAATTTACCAAAGGTTCAAAGATTAATTATAGATTAAAATTACCAAACCTTGAAGTTCGAACCGCTCTTAATGATTTTTTATTATCAAATCTTTTTTATCCAGATACAAATCAAGATAAAAATGTTTTTAGCAATCAACTATATGATCTCTTTTTTGAACAAAAACCAGAGCAACTAAAACCTTTGTTTGAATCCTTTTTTGAAAGTATTCCGCACCAATGGTACAAAAAAAATGATATAGCAAAATATGAGGGATACTATCATTGTTTATTTTATACTGCTTTTTCATCATTGGGTTTTGAAACGATTCCCGAAGATTCTACAAGAGGAGGAGATATTGATCTAACTGTGATTACAGAAGATGCAATCTATATCTTTGAGTTTAAAATGGAATATAGTAAAATGACTGCAATGGAGCAGATAAAAGAAAGAGGATATTACAAAAAATATCTAAATAGTGGGAAAAATATATATTTAATAGGTATCGAATTTGATAAAGAAAAAAGAAATATTTCAGACTTTGAATTGGAAAAAAGGGAAATAAATTAAAATGATACTGGATAGTTTTTTACAATATATCTCTCAAAACAAAGACCTCTACGATGCAGTCTTTTTTGATGTTGATGGAACATTGACAATTGCAGGCAAAAAAGTAAAAAATGGTCCAGAAACTATTGCATTTCTGGCAGAAAATGATATTCCTTTTCTCCTACTTACCAATGATGGAAACCACTCCGCTGAAGAAAAAAGCGAAATTCTTTCCAAATCCGACATATATCTTTCTCCTCAACACCTTGTCTCTTCCGCCAGCCCACTGAAAGAATATGCAAAAGAAAATAATCTTATAGGAAAAGATGTCTTCGTTATGGGAAGTCTCGGAACTCCTTCTTATGCAGAAAAAGCGGGTTTAAAAACAGTCAAAGATACAAATAAAATAAAAGACTGTGAATGCATTATTATTGGAGAAAACAACTATAATTGGGAAAAAGATATTACCACTGTTATTAATTTTCTTATTCAATATCCCGAAATGCCTATTGTCGTAGCAAACCCTGATTCATATTGGCCTAAATCTGCCATAGGTATTGGTATTGGAGCAGGTGGAATAGCTCGTTTTATACAGACAATTCTCTCTGAATACGGGATCGATATAAATCCAATATATCTAGGAAAACCATACAAACCCGTCTATATTAGTGCTGAACATAATCTACAGCAGAATTATGGAGTAACAGATATTGATCCTAAGCGCATTCTTTTACTCGGAGATTCTCTGCGTTCAGATATTCTCGGAGCAAACAGAATGGGATTTGTCAGTGCTCTTATACTGACCGGCATTACAACAGAAAAACATTTTGACATATTCGACAAAGAACCGGAACTAAAGCCTGATTTAATATTCAAGAGCCTCTAAATGAAATATACTATGGCATTTCAGAGATAGCTTTTTTCCAGGTATCAAGATTGTCGTCGTGGTCTTGATCAATTAATTTTTGAAGAGAATTTTTTGTGTTTTTATAGAGTGATGCTTCTTTTAACTGTTGAAACAATTGTTTTCTTTTTTCAAAATCGTTCTTTTGATTAAGTTTTGAAAGTTTTTTCATTATTTCTCTTCTTCTTTTTGCATTTTCTTGTTCTTTTGGCTTTGTGTTTTTCAATATCTGAAAAAGAATTTCAGCACTTTTCTTTTTGTGTCCTAATACTGTATATCCAGAGGCAATAGCTGATAAAGAAAGATTGTTTTTGGATTTAGAAAGACGTTTTTCTAATTCTTTAGATAATTCCAGTTTTATCTTTTTAAGGAATTTTTCGTCATTGGAAAATTTTTCACTGTAATAAGTGTAAGAAATGCAAGCTGTTGGCAAAATGTTCTCAGGTATATCCTTCATTATTGTAAATAAAAAAAGAAACGCTTCTTTAGAAACATTTTGACTATTTGGAGTCATAGGAATTGAACAAAGTTTTTGATATAAAGAATCTTTTAATTGTTTAGATGAACACCACGTTGTGTTTAAAATTAATTTTTCTAAAAGTTTTAATTCTTTATAGGAATCTTCAACTTCTATAGAGATTCTAGAGCAAAGATGCCATAAAACTAGTTGTTTTGTTTTTTCAGAAACATCAACTCTCTTCAAAATAGAAGCTAAATAATCGGGGAAATTAAATTTACTCCATTTGTCTTCAGAAAAGTTAGACTTTAAAAATCCTTTCAAAGTCTCTTTTTGGGATAAGTGAAAAACTCTATTTGAAAGTATAAATTTTATTTTAGAGGGTATTTCATCATTATCTGCATTTAACAGGAAATAAACCAGTCTATGAATTTCATCTAAGGTAAAAGAAAAAGTTAATGCATAATCGTGTTTTAAGTAATCAAGTAAAAGAATTCTAAGTTGTTTGTTTTTTGTTGAAAAAAATTTATTTATAGGAAATTTATAAATATCAAAACGAATTAATTCCCGAGAGTTAGGTTCGGACAAACTATATTTCATGGAATCAATAGCTCCATACTTTTTGTTTTTCAAAAAATAGAGCAAAAGATTATCATTATTTTCTTCTAATATATATTTAGATATAATCTCGGATTTTCTTTTAAGTGCTGCTTTTTCTATTCCTGTGGAGAGTGTGTAAAGCTTAGTGCTTAAATTAAGATAAGATGCAAATATTTTTGGATTATTCTTATATCGTTTAAAAAAAGAAAGTACAAGTTTATCTGTTTTTTCTATGTATTCTTTTTCCAGTTCTGTATGAAACATCAAGAGATGAAGTATTGATGTCAAAAATTCTATATCTTCAAATTTTTTACTATTACAGTGAACGCATTGTACTATATCAAAAAAATCACGAGAAGATAATTTTAAACCCTTGTTTTTAAAGAAAATTATTTTTTCATTTTTCTTTTTTATTGATAATTCGGGGTTTTTTATATCATCAATGAGGGAAGAAGGGGTATATGGAAGAAATGCGCTAAAACAACATAAAAGAATAACTATTGAAACTATTTTTTTGTAGTGATTTGTCATATTTTGTTTCTCATGTGTTACTTAGTTTATTGGAGTTCCTGAAAATGTTCCTGTCGACGAAAACGTTCCAGTTGCAGAAAAATCAATCTCACAATATGTAATAAATAAAGCAACGGAAGTTCCAGCAAAATTACTCGCATGAAAGGTTTTGGAGAAACTAATAGAATTACCAGACGTAGGAACATCGTATGGATTTGATTCTGTTACTTCAGCACTGAAAGTCAATTCTGCTGTTAAAAAAGACCCCGGTGGATATGCTGTTGCATTTATTTCGCAAAAATAATAAGGATACCCACCAATCCCTGCGAGTGCGTATCCCCCCAACGTTCCCACCACATCAACAACGGTACAGAAGCCATAATGTGTAATTTCCTCTTCTTCCGGATCATTCGGTTTAAATGTTACTGCGGCTCCAGAATCCATAATGATATCTGAATGCCCTGACGTAGAAATAGAATAAGAACCTGTTCCAGAAATTGTAGTAGAAACTTTCTTGATGTCAGTAGGGGGAGGTTTATAGGAATAATCAGGAGGAGCTGTTACGTCTACAGAACCTCCAGTTCCTGATTTATAAAAATTCTTATCAAAATCAACATCTCCAAGCAAAATGTTTGAAAATAGTGTCATAGAGTAAATAGCAATTGAGATAATAGTTCTTTTTTTCATATCAAGCGAATCCTTTTTATAAAATTTTTGAGAAATAAAAGTGTTTTCGCTTGAAGTATAGATAGATAGATAGATAGATTTTGTCAAACGTTTTGAGCAAATATTTTTATTTTTAATATTTATTGTGGATTTGTAATGATTAGAAGGAAAAAAGAGAGAAAAGAAAGTTGTCCGGTTTGCGGTATTAGATTATCTTTTTCAGAGGAGCTTTTTGGTTGTGAAGTTAATTGTCCTGATTGCGAGGCACTTCTTGCGATTCCTAAAAATTCTGAAGATGTGATTATAAAGGTTTCAGCGGATTTGGGGGTTAAAGATTCAACAGGAAAAGTTGTAGGGAAAAGAGGAAAAGGAAGATTTTTTATTATTTTTTTATTATTGTTGATAGGCAGTGTGTATTATTGGTGGCAACAACCTTATATTCCATTAAAAAAGATAGGAAAATCCATTGAATTTATTCTAAAGGAAAATGCAAATGGACATCTTTCTTCTGAACAAAAATATCATTATCTATGGATAGAAGCTGAGAGTGCAGATAAGATATTACCATCTTTTGAGATTGATGAAGATTCTGCGTGTTCTGGAGGAAAATTTTTGCATCATAGGGAAGATACTGGTTCCGGTTGGACAAATCCTCCATCAGGAGTTGGAAGTGCGGAGTATAAACTGGATATTAAGAAGGCAGAAAAATATTATTTATGGGCGAGAGTTAGGTGGGAAAGTGGGTGCAGTAATGCTTTTTTTGTAAAAGTTGACGGAGGAGAGACTTCTTTGCAAAACAGAGCCGAATCTAAACAGAAAGGGGCTCAAAATACGCTGGGCAAAGATGGAACATTGCACACGTGGCACTGGTATTCTAATCTGGGGGTCAGATACTATACTAATCTGGGGGTCAGATACTATAAAGAAATCTTTTAATCTGGGGGTCAGATACTATAATCTGGGGGTCAGATACTACTATAATCTGGGGGTCAGATACTATAAAGAAATCTTTTTCTATAAATAACTTGAACATTTGATAAGTTAATATAGCTTATATTTATTTTCTATGGAAGCGAATATTATTTTAAGCATTTTGAGGTTAAATTATGCCACGAAGGAAGCGGAATTGGCAAAAAAGAGCGTGTTATCACATTACACATCGTTGTCATGACAGAGAATTCAGGTTTCGTTTTATAAAATACAGGGAAATGTACCGAAAATATCTTTTTGAAGCCACAAAACGTTTTAATTTTCGAGTTTTGGACTGGATGGTAACTTCCAATCATGTACATTTACTTATTACAAGCGGAGAACGCGGTAAGCTCTGTTTATCAGAAGCCCTTCAATATATCCATGGAGAGGTTGCTCAACATTACAATTTATCCAAGGATTCCGAGGGTTCATTTTGGAGCAACCGTTTTTATTCCACAAGAATTCAAAGCGGTAAACATTTACGCCGTTGTTTATTTTACATTGATATGAATATGGTCAGAGCAAAAGCTGTTAGTCATCCATCAGAATGGAGACACGGTTCCTGGCAGGAATTCATGGGGAATAAGAGAAGATATCAGATTATTGATAAAAAGACTCTTTTAAATCGTCTAGAATTTACTGATTGGAATACCTTTCAAAGCTGGTATCAAACTAATCTTAATGAAATATTGCTTAATGAAGAAATTCTTCCACAAAGAGATTTTTGGTCGCAAGCTGCTGCGGTGGGAGATCAGGAATGGTTGGGGAGAATCACGAAACAATTACAAATGAAGCGTGTCGAGGCAAGGATAATTCCAGGAAATGAAGCTTTTTCATTTAAATCATTTTTCTTAGCCGCAAAAAATAAAATTAAAGATATCTAACTCTGATATTTACACCAAACTATGTATAAAAATAACTCTTTTATAGTATCTGACCCCGACCCAAAAGAAGCCCGGATACATAATTGGGCAAAACCTTACTCCAGAGAAATATTGTTATCTTTGGAGCAGTAAGGATTTATATGGAGATTGGGAGTTTTGTTTTTATATTATTGCTGAATGCCGAGAATTTGGAATTATTCTTGTGGAAAATAATGAGAATCCTATAGATTCTAAAAAGTATGAATTTACTTATGATCTTCTTGAAAATAAAGAAAAATCAGAAATGAAAAGTGATAAATGGACTAAAGTAAGTGTAAAAAAAACAGGAGAAGAGCTTGATTTTAAAGTTAATAATAAATTAATAAAATCTCTGAATGTTAATGATAAAAATATTTTTTTACGTCCCGGGATATTTTATGAAGAAGGAACTTTGGCTCTGGATAACCTTGTTGCCTTTGTAAAACCTGATTTATTTTATACTTTTGAACACAATCAACCTTGCCGATTGGCTCTTTCTGATTGGATAAAATCTTCCTCAACTAAAGTAGGATGGGATGGAAGTTATTATTCCTACTTAACTTTTAAAAATGAGAAAAAGACTCCTTTTTTACTTTCCTCTAGGGTGTTTACAGAAGATTTTGTTTTGGCTGTAGATCTCGAAATAGAGAAAACACCAAAACTTATTCTTGGCATTAAATCGTCTAAAAAAAATGCTGGATTTGAGAAATTTATTTTTACAAAAAGAAAAATGTATCACTTTTATGGAAAGAAAAAAATTGGAATGGTTAAGCTGGAAAACTTTTCAGGGAATAATAGACGTTTGACAACGGTTAGGATTTCTCGTATTTCTGGTTTGATAAAAATATATTTAAATGATGATAAAGGCAATCAAAGACTTGTTTATTCCGGAAACTCTTCTTTACCGGAAGATGAAGATTATCAATTTTTATTAGGAGGGAAAACTGAAATTGACATCCATAAAATATATATTTGGAGTAATTCTGATAATATTTAATTTATCTTTAACATTCAAGAATATAAAAAGAAATATGTCTGACAATTTACAAGAGGCGAGTTTAAAGTCTTTTTCTTCTATGGTCTCTTCTGTTTCTAATCTTTTGCCAAAGGAGAAGAAGTATATTTTTTACTGGAATATTCCCATAATGCGTGAAACAATCTCTGTAGAGTGTCAGGTTATGGAAATGAATTATCATTTGTATCCAACAGGTATTTATTATAGAAAAGATGAAGAGATATTACGATCTAATTATCTTTTATTCCGAAGAGATAGCATACATCAGGTGAAAAATCTGCTTTTTGAGGTCGAAGTCCTTACAGGAAAACCTCAGGAATTTATAGATTTCTTTAAAAACGAAAAATTTATTTTATTAAAACGCAAATGATATTTATCCAAATATGTAAACTCTTGATTTCCCTATTGCTTCCAACTCTTGCAGGAAATGTAGTTTTAGATAATTTTTCTTATTTCACAACTAAAACTATAATTCAACAATGGCTAACTGCATTTTCTTTAGGGATAGTTGTATTTACAAGTATTTGGTTTTTTATGGGAATCTGCGGCTTTCCCATTGATTTATTTTCTGGTACATTAATTTGTTTGTTTATATGGAGTTTTGCAAAAATCACAAAAAAAATATTAAGTAAAAAGAATGCTACTATTTCTGTAAAGAAAAGAGAAAAATATGCGTACATTTTTATACTCATAATTACACTTATTTATTTTATTTTTCTCGTTATTTTTTCTTTAAGTAAACCAGTTCCGTCTGCTCCCGGAATTGGAGTTTGGGGATACAAAGCAAAGGTGCTTTTTCATGAAGAATCAATAACATCCTCTCTCTTTGATAGCAAAGTTCCATCCTATACACATCCTTCGTACCCTTTTGGGTATCCTTTGTTGTTAGCATGGAATTATTTATGGATGGGAAAATGCAATGATCATTTGATAAAGCTAATTCCTGTAATTTTTACAATTGCCATTTTTCTTCAGTTTTATCTTTTTTGCAGGGAGCAAAAAGTAAGTAGCTCTCTTTCTTTATGGTTTCCATTAATGTTTTGCGGGAGTTATATTTATGTTTTTACCGCAGGAAGATTATATGCAGAACCTTTTTTTATTTTCTGTGTACTACAGGGGACTGTTTTTATCTTAGAATATTTAGAAGATGCTGATCCCAAAAAAAATATACTTTTGTTTTTAGGAGTAATGCTCTTGGGGGCCTCTGCCTGGATTAAAAATGAGGGCTTGGTTTTTTTCTGTATTTCTATTTTTTATTTTTTTCTTATGGGGAAAAAGATAGAAAACAAAAGAAGATTTTATTTTTCCCTTGTTTTTATTGTTTTGTTCACATCATTACTTTTTGTTTTTCCCTGGTTAATATTTAGGTTTCTTCAGAAAATTAGGATATATGATTTTGATAAAACTTTGTTTCTAGCAAAAGAGAGTTTCGAAAATATAGATGTCTTATATGAATGTCTGAATACAGTATTTAAAAATATGTTTCTAAAAATAAAAGGCAATAATGCAGTTTGGTATTTCTTGCTTTTTTCCTTTCTGTTTTTTAAAAAACAGTCCTCGGGATCAAAATGGCTTTTGGTGACACTTTTAAGTTATTGTTTTTGCTTGACTTTTATATATATTTTTTCCATTCGATCACTTGATTGGCATCTAAGAGCAATGCAGCGGACGTTTCTTTTACCGGAAATTTTGGCATGGTTATATATTTTAAAAAAAATGCCTAAAGTAATTCCTGATAGAACTTGAGTGCTCTTCTCTCTGCTAAAGTTTTAAAAGATTGGTAGGCTATAGTTGTACCAGATTTTCTTCAGAAAAACTTCCATTTTATCTTATTTCACTTGATTTGTGCTTCCAAAGACCTAAATTCAGAAAAATGGGAAGAATATATAATGAAAATATGTCATATTATAACCAGAATGATTATAGGTGGAGCACAGGAAAATACACTCCTGACATGCCTAGGATTACTTGAAAAGGGACATTCCGTAACTCTGCTGACTGGTCTCACCGATGGTCCGGAAGGAACCCTGCTCGATAAATTCAATACAGAAGGACTCAATATAGTTGTTGAAAAGAATCTTGTCCGCCAAATCAACCCACTTAAAGATTTCAAAGCTTACCTGGGGATAAAAAAGTACTTGAAAGAAAACGATTTCGATGTTGTTCATACCCATTCTTCAAAAGCAGGTGTAATAGGCAGAATAGCAGCAAAACATGCTCAAGTCAAAAATGTCTTTCATACTGTCCATGGTCCACCTTTTCATGCATACGAAAAAAAATGGAAAAATAAACTCTATATTGCCGCAGAAAGGATTTCTGCAAAGTATTGCGAAAAAATCTTTACTGTTGCAGATGCAATGACAAAGCAGTTTCTAAATGCCAAAATAGGCAGCAAAGAAATGTACAAAACTGTTTACAGTGGCATGGATATAGAAAGTTTTATAGCAAAGAGTAAAAACTCAGATCTAAAAAAATCACTGAATATCCCCGATGATTGCAAAGTTATAGGAAAAGTAGCACGTCTTTTTGAGTTGAAAGGACATATCTATCTAATAAAAGCTGCTGAAAAAGTAGTAAAAGAATACCCGAATGTACGTTTTTTATTTGTAGGAGATGGAATACTTAAAAACGAACTGCAAAAAAAAATTACAGATGCCAATCTAGAGAAATATTTTGTATTTGCCGGACTTATATCTCCCGAAAAAGTATGCGATTATATTGCAATAATGGATATACTTGTTCATCTTTCTTTGCGGGAAGGACTTCCCAGGGCTGTTGT
Source organism: Verrucomicrobiota bacterium (assembly GCA_034660375.1). Taxonomy (GTDB): domain Bacteria; phylum Verrucomicrobiota; class Lentisphaeria; order UBA2565; family JAYEIY01; genus JAYEIY01. The sequence goes on along the minus strand of JAYEIY010000105.1, from coordinate 1,606 downwards.
ACAGGGTCTTGCTACCGGCAAGCCGGTTGTTGGATTTCCACTTGATGGAACCCCCGAAGTCATTTTAAATAACAAAACCGGAATACTTGCAGAAACAGAAAATCCGAATTCTGTTGCAGATGCTATTTTAACTCTTTTGCGGAGTCCGCAAAAAGCCCTTGAAATTGGTAAAAATGGACAAAAACTTGTAAAAAATAAATTTGACTGGCATAAAATGGCGGATGTACTGGAAAAAGAATATTTGGAATTTGTAAATGGATAAAGATTATATACTTTTTAAAAAAATAATTATTGCTGTAACCATAGTAACAAGCATACTTCTCATCGGTAGAATTTTAAAAGAATATGAGGAGAAAGATCTTCCATATACAAAACAAATTCCAGTATTTGATACTTATGCAAAAATAACATTCTATAAAAAAAATGAACAAAATCATGAAATAGCTACAGAAATCTTTAAATTACTCCGCCATCTCCACAAAATAGCAAATATCTATGATAACAAAAGTGAAATTTCACACCTCAACCAAACCGCATCTCAAAAACCCTTTAAATGCTCAGAGACTTTATGGAAAATAATCCTTGCTGCCCAAAATGCATATAAGCACACAAATGGCTACTTTGATATCTCATGCACTCCAATAATGAAATTATGGGGATTCCATCGTAAACGAAAAACTCTCCCCTCTGAAAAAGAAAAAAAAGAGGTTCTTAAATTTATTGGATTTGATAAAATTATCCTTGATAAAGAAAAGCATACTGTTTTTTTCTCTGTAAAAGGAATGTCTCTTGATATGGGCGGATTAGTAAAAGGATATGCTCTACAAGAAGCCTTGAAAATATTGAAAAAATATAATATAACATACGCTATGCTCGATTTTGGAGGCAATATTGCATGCCCGAAAACTCCGCCACCAGGAAAAGACACCTTTACAATAGGAATCAAACACCCCATTGACCAGACAAGGCTTCTAACTCAAATTCCGCTTCTGAACAGAACAATATCAACCAGCGGAAACTATGAACGCTACGTAACAATTGATAACAAACAATATTCACACATAATGAACCCAATTAATGCAACTCCAATACAAAATGCTATTTCTGTCAGTGTCCTAACACCTTCTTCTATCAATTCCGACATTCTTTCTACCGCAATATTTGCAGGCGCTCCAAACTTAATAATTGATAATTTTCCAGATACAGATATTTTAATAATAAAAATGAATGATAAAAAACTTTCTTACAGAACTATTGGAAAAATCTGGGGAAAAATTGAATTATAATTCTATAACTTCCATATTTATTTACTTACTTTTTAATCCGTTAGCAGTAATATTCGTGTTTTTTATGGCAAGACTTTTTAGAGTATCAGTTTATCTCTCTTAATATCAATGAGATATACATTTTTTTTAAATTTTAACTTTTACTCTTTCTTTTGACATAATCATCATCGACATAATCATTTTTTCTAATTCTTTTGACTTAAAGTAGTTAATTATTCCCGCTCTGTGCGCTAAGAAATACTTGCATTCGCAAATACCGTTCGGGGGCTCACTTTCCTGCCACTTAATTATTCTGTCAATTTATTGTTCTGGTTTATTCA
>JAYEIY010000104.1:0-2633 GCA_034660375.1 Verrucomicrobiota bacterium | reverse complement strand
TTACAAATAGACATTGCACGAAAAGTCTTTTTCGCTTCGCTCAAAGACTTTTCGTAGACTGTCTGTTTCTGTTTTTAGTTGTTTTTTTGAGTAAAGAACACTTAAAATCATTATGAACGAGTCAGTATTCATTTCAAATAAAGTTCAAAATCTCTAATTTTGAGCGCATGCAGAGTCTGCATGAAAAGGTTTTTGGTTTTTAAAAACCTTTTCCTGCAGGGTTTAAATAATTGAATTTTCAGAAATAATACACTTTTTAATTTGAGAGATTGAAAATAAAAAAAGACTCGCTATTGTAAAGAGTTTTTTTACTGTATTAGAAAATAAATCTTGACAATCAATAATTATGGAATTTTGGAATTCAAGCACAGATAATGTATTGCAGATTATTAAAATCTTTTTGGAGATAGGGATTTTATCTTTTTTTGTATATTCTGTTTTGTTGTTTCTAAGGGGGACAAGAGGAACACCTATTTTGGCAGGAATTTTCATTTTCACGGTTGTTCTTGGGTCTATTGCAAGGCTTCTTGGGCTTGATGTTATAAATTGGCTTCTTGCACAACTTTGGACTTTTGTTGTTCTCTTTATTATGATTATTTTTCAACCCGAACTCAGACGTGCATTTGCAACTCTAGGCTCACATAGACAAAGCCTTTTGCTCTCCAAAAAAAGGGAAAAAAGGCTTCTTGTCCACCTACTAAAATCTGTTTTTTCTCTGGCTGAGAAGAAAATTGGAGCTCTTATAGTCATCGAAAGAGATATAGGACTTCGCAATTATGCGGAAACAGGTACAGCTATTAATTCAAAACTCTCTTCAGCACTTTTATCAACTTTTTTTTATCCAAATACTCCTTTACATGATGGAGCCGTCATAATAAAAGGGCAAAAAATCCTGGCTGCAGGGTGTTTTTTACCTTTGACAGATAATCCTGAATTACAGCAGACTCTTGGAACCAGACATCGGGCTGCGGTAGGAATGACGGAAGAAACAGATGCGATTGTTATTGTAGTATCTGAAGAATCTGGAACCGTTAGTCTCGCAAACAGAGGAAGGCTTTTGCGAGGTGTGGACAAAACTCGCCTGAAACGTCATATGCTAAACTATCTCGTGAAGAAAACAGGACAGCATGGGAAAAAAACAATGCGTGCCAATATAGATGAATTCAAGTCTGCTGTGGCAGAAGAAGCAACCATTGAAGAAGCAGAGAAAGAGTTGTGAATTAACAATTAATAATTAACAATTAATAATTAACAATATGTTTTTATCATTAATAAAAGAAGATTTTCCACGAAAATTTACGGCAATATTGTTTGCTGTAATCATCTGGTATGCAGTATATCGTCAATTTCACGATATAGCTACTTTCAGAGATATTCCTGTACATATTGAAGGAACAAAATCACAGGTGATCTTGAGTTATTCTCCTCATAGCATTACGGTTAGAGTAAAAGGAGCAAAAAAACGTCTTCAGAAAATGAGTAATATTGATATAAAAGTAAATCTTGAACTTGATTCCGACATTCCTACAACATATCATCTGCCCATAGAAGAAAACAATATAACACTTCCCTATGGGATGTCCGTTTTAGATATAAAACCCAGCAGAATTATTGTTAATACAGATGTTTATATCTCCAAAGATGTTCCCGTAAGAGTAGAAACGCGGGGGAAACTTTCGTCAGGCTTCGAATATATTAAAAGTTCTGTTATCCCTGCACAAGTAAAGATATTGGGTCCATCTAAAATAATAAATGAAATCATAGACGTAACAACTGAACCAATTTTTCTTGATCAAAATGTTATATCTGATTTTGAAATTTACACAAAACTTATACAAAAAAAGAACATAGAAACAATGACTCCGAGTAGCGTAAGTGTAGCGGTGGAAATAGCTGAGGTTAGCGCGACCAGGGGGCTTACCAATTTGCCCATCACAACTTTGAATAAAGAAGAATCAATCCTTTATTCTGTCGTTCCCCTTCCCACTGTAAATATTACAATAAAAGGTCGTAAAAAAATTCTTGAAACACTGGATAAAAATTCTGTAAGACCTTTTGTTGATATTTCATCTTTTAAAAATCCTGGAGAATTCACATGTCCTGTTCAAGTATGGATTGGTGAAAGCGGAATAAATGCTGAATATATCCACCCTATGGTTGTTGCTGTCAAACTTGCAGAGATAGAAGCATGCAAAACTGAAAAAAAAGAAAATAACATTTTAAAATTAAAAAAACTAAAGGAAAGACAAAAAAATGAAGACATTAATTCTTACAAATGAATATCCTCCCAATATATACGGAGGTGCTGGTGTGCACGTAGATTATCTGAGTAATAGCCTTGCCACAATGATGGATGTAGAGGTCCGTTGCTTTGGAACTCAGGATATCAAAGCAAAAAACTTAAGAGTTTCTGGTCACACACTGGATGAGAATTATTTTGAAAAATGTCCTGCACACTTTCAGCCGGTATTCAAGAGTCTTTCGAGATGCGTAAGTTTCAATACTGATCCAATAGATGCAGATGTGGTACATTGTCATACGTGGTATTCACATTTTGGAGGCATCGCCGCAAAATTAGCATACGGGATTCCGCTTGTAATTACGATTCACTCTCTTGAACCACTACGTCCATG
>JAYEIY010000103.1:0-2634 GCA_034660375.1 Verrucomicrobiota bacterium | reverse complement strand
TTTTTTGCATGAGGATATGCAAAGTACCTTTTTTTGCATGAGGATATGCAAAGTACCTTTTTTTGCATGAGGATATGCAAAGTACTTTTTTTTGCATGAGGATATGCAAAGTACCCTTTTTTTGCATGAGGATATGCAACAAAATTCCAGGTTATCGAGCAATTTAGATTTTTTTTATCGACGATAGGGAATCTGAGTTGCGTGTTCGTCAGCTTCAAACCGATGGGTTCTGGAGATTAAAAAGAGTGTTTTTCATCTTTTTAACACGCCAGGTCTGGCTCCGTAATCATGTTCCTCGTTACATTCTTCAAGTCTTTATCTTGCTTATGACTGTGATTTTAATCGGGTATATCTTATTCTGAAGCTATGATTTGCATATCAAAAATAACATCTGAACTATTTCCGGAACGTTGGTGGATTTCAACACTTATGATATTCTTACCATTTCTTAAATCATCAATATTCAAATTGTATTTATTGTAGACATCCTCATTAGTTCCTGCAACTGTTTGTACGGCAAGTGTTGATGGGGTTATTTCACCTTTAGGCATATTATCTTCTATCACTTTTTCCCCATTTAAATAGATAATTGCAGCATCATCCCGGCGCAAAAAAAGAATTATTTTTTTATAATTATTTTTATGTTCTATATTAAAAATTTTACGAAACCAATAGGTAATAAACTTTTTAGAAGGGTTTTTCCCAAAATTGATATTTGTTACCATATCCGGCTCTCCGTAGCCCAATGGTGCTTTACCAGTTTTCCAGTTTGAATCATCAAATTTCAAAGTAGTCCAATTCGTTTTCGGTCCGTTCCCAGTATCAAGATATTTCCATTTACTTCCACTTTTAATAAGAGATAGTTTCTCCTTTTTTTCAGGAAGAAGTTTTGGATTAAAAGGTAAACTCAAAACTGCACCGGATTCAGGTTCCCATATTGATAAATTTTGAGGAATATCAAATAAGTTTTTTTCTGTTAAAGCTTCAACTTCATCTACATTTTCAAATTTAACAACTCTACTCTCTAGGTTTTCTTTTGAGACATGGATTAGTTTAAATTGGTAAAAAGAGGCACTTGCCATTGTCCATGGCTTATTATCATTTACAGGTCTGGTTGGTGCTCCCCAGCTACCTTCACCTATGTAAACACTACCTCTCTCCACATCTATTGTAAAATCTTCATAACTATCTTTGCCCTTAGACGGTTTTAGCGGATATGTTCTTTTTACCATGTGTGTATCTGATTCTACTACTAGATCAACACCATTGTCATAGAATGTTTGCGCCCAGGCTTTTATTCTGCCCAGTCCCTCTTGCTTGCCAGCTGTATGTGGACGCATTGGACGGTGATAATCTACAAGTTTCCAATTAACATCATGATGTTTTTTCATATCTTCTTTTAACCAGAGGATCTGAGATTTCCATTTGATAGAATCTCTTTCAAGTTCTGTATTCAGCGTCCATATACGTAACATTTTTCCTGCGATAGGAAGTGAATAATAAACGTCAGCATTTGGAGCATCGAAAAGCTTACACATCATTTGCATATCATAATTTTCATGATTACCATGAGCTGCTATAATCGGATACATCCTTCCATCATCACTAATAGTTAATTGCCAATCATCAAACCATTTTTCCCATTGTTTTTGTGTTCCGTTTGTTGTATAATCGCCTCCAAAAAGGATAAAAAGAGGTCGTAGTTTTGCAACTAATTTATTTCCCTTTCTACGAGGTTCTCGGTGTGTTCTTGAATCTCCTCCAGCTATGAAAGTGAATGGTGTTGGTTTATCAGGGGCAGTCTTAAACCAGTATCTTTTACTTACGCCTTCAGAATCTTTAATAACAAAGAAATATGCTGTTGCTGCTTCCAAACCTGTTAGACGAGCAAATCTACTGTCTATATTTTTGTAATCCGTTTTATTGTCAACTCCATGATTCTTGGGATATTTTTTCCAGTCAATACCAAAATCCTTTTTGCCATAATAAACTTTAGGACTATTACCACTAACTTGATTCCAGCCAATAACAATACTTGTTGCAGGATTTGTTCTGTAACTTAACCTATATTTATCCGTATTTGCCATAGCTGTAAGGCTTAGTAAAAGCACAAAAATAGATATTAGAGTTTTATTCTTTACCATAAGTTTTTCCTTTTTTTGTTTTTTTTGTTTAAAGACTATCAATAAGAATAATTGCTATCGATATAAAAGTCTGGAAATGCTAAGTCCCACCTTGTGAAAAAAGAAAATAGAGTACTACCCCCTCCTTGCTTTCCACAATAAATAATCTTTCATTTTGGATATTTTTGAATCTTTCTTTCCATATTAATATAAAGGTAAAAAAAAGTCCTTCAATCTTAAAAATAAAAAGAATAATATGAACTGACTTTCCTGCTAAAATGAAACATACAAGCTCTAGAACAACCTGAAAAACTAAAGCATCAAATTATTTTGGATTTGTCAAATATTCCTGCAATAAACTGTTGAGGCAGAGAAAAACGATCTGAAAATCCTTCTTTGGGATATACACGTACTATCATAAAACCATTTGCAAGTGAAAAATGGATTCGTAAGTCCCGTTATTTTTGGGTTGATATGCTTTCCTTCAATTTTTCAGCACATTGTGTTATAC
>JAYEIY010000102.1:0-12979 GCA_034660375.1 Verrucomicrobiota bacterium | reverse complement strand
GAAAGGAATTAATATTTTTCTCTCATTCCCGTTCCCTCTGACAAATTCTCTAGCCTTACGGGAATTTTCAGAGAATTTTAAAATAAAAAAAATACAGCCCTGGATAGAACTGGAAAAAGAGGAAATCCTTGCCTTTGTGAAAAAGTCTCCCTTAAAATCTGAAATATATAGATATGGAAGACCTTTTATCCTTGCAACAAGAGCTTCCATCCCCCTTGATGGTGAAATATATGACCAAATGAAGAATGGATTTAAAATTGCTTGCTTAGAAAATTCACAGATAACTTATCTATATCCAAAAGAGGTCTTTTCAATTCCCGAAATAAGTAATACAGATACTTTTTTTGATCTTACCAACGCAAAATTAAATGAGAAATCTGTTTCTGTATTTAACTTTTCTACAGAATTTGTTTAAATATTTGAAATCTAATTTGAAAAAAAGAAATAACGGTGGTAGACTTGACGAGATGTTTTGTTCCCTGCTCTTATGGTTTGCTATTCATCATCTAAAACTCAAAATTTAAGGAATCCAATGATTATTTTACTTATAGAAAACAATGAAGGAGATGCCTGCATTATCAGAGAAATGCTTTTAAAATCAGAACTCTCCAATTTTAAACTTGAGCATAAAACTGATTTAGAGACTTCTGCCGATTTTATTGCCAATAAGAAACCAGACATAATTCTTGTTAATCTAAATCTCTCAGATTCACAGGGCTTGGATACCTTAAATCATATTTTAAAATTGGCTTATGATATTCCTCTTGTCTGTTTTACTGTAGATCTTGCCGATAATCTTGGAGTAGAGGCAATAGCCAGAGGAGCTCAGGATTTTTTAGCAAAAACAAATCTATCCCCTAAAAGAATAAAAAATGCGATAATGTATGCTATTGAAAGAAAGTCCAGAGAAAATGAAAGCATTAAATATCAAAAACTTAATTCTTTGGGATTTCTAGCAGGAGGGATTGCACATGATTTCAATAATCTGCTTACGATTATAATGACTAATGTTTCTCTTGCTCTTTCAGAAGCAGAATTCTCAGATGAGATTACAAGCCTCTTAAATAATGCGGAAGACGCATCAAAAGATGCTGCAAACTTGACTAGGCAATTGCTTACATTTTCTAAAGGAGGTACTCCCGAAAGAACCCTGGTGCCAGTGCCTGAATTATTGAAGAATACCGTTACCTTTGCACTTTCAGGGTCATCCCTGAAACCTGAATATAAAATCAGTAAAAATCTTTTTTCTGCAGAGCTTGATAGAGGACAATTTAAACAGGCTATTAACAATGTGATTATAAATGCAATTCAGGCAACAACAAAAGAACCGGCAAAAATTGTTATTGCTGCAAAAAATATAGTTTTATCAGATGAGGAGAGTAAAGAGGCTTTTTTACCTAATGGAAAGTATATAGAAATTACGATAAAAGATTTTGGAGTTGGCATTCCGGTACATGTTCTTCCCAAAATTTTTGATCCATATTTTTCTACCAAAAAACATATTAAACATAAGGGAGTTGGTTTAGGTCTCTCTGTTGCTTTTTCTATTATTCGTAAGCATGGAGGTACTATCTTTGCTGAATCTATAGAAAATAAAGGCTCTACATTTACAATTTTGATTCCTGCATCTGAGCGAAAGATTGAAGAGGAAAAGAAAAAACTGGATGAACAAAAAGAAAAACTTAAGCTTAATATATTGATTATGGATGATGAAGATATGATTTGTCAGATCGCACAATATGCGCTAAAAACTCTTGGATGTACTGCTGATTCCGTAAATGATGGGAAAGATGCTGTTGATAAATACAAAGAGGCAAAGGAAAAAGGCAAACCGTATGACGTGGTTATTCTTGATTTAATTATACCTGGAGGAATGGGCGGAAAAGAAACAATAAAACGCTTGAAAGAATATGATCCTCAGGTAAAAGGAATTGTTTCTACAGGATATTCCCGAGATTTACTAGAAATAGAATTAAAAGAGAAAGGATTTGTAGCTTCATTAAACAAACCCTATACCATTCAACAGTTAAGACAGACTCTACGAGGATTGGCTCAAGATAATTAGACATTGCACGAAAAGCCTTTTTTGCTTCGCTCAAAGTTTCTTTCTACACTCTCAGTTTCTGTTTATAGTTGTCTTTTGAGTAAATACATTATCTAAAAAACGCAGTAAAATATATTTATGGGTGTATCTCTTTTGTTCCTAGATAGTTATGTGGTTCTAGGTCACCATTTGTGTTAAATTAAAAATTGCTTTCAGCGGCATTTTTAACGATATAGGTTGGCAAAACTTGTTTATATAGTGCGTTAGTTTCCCATCGCAGTATTATTTATACTGCTAGGCTCACGGCCTTGTCTACGAAAAAGTTTTATCCAACTGCGTTACTTAGGCTAAAAATCTAAAAATCATTATCAACGTGGTTTATTGAATATGGATTTACTTAGTAAAATTCAATTCTTGAAGATTTTGAAAGAGCGGATTGAGCAAGCAGAGAACCTCTTTTATCGTATATTTTTATAAAAGCCCGTAATTGTCTTTGGACTTTTTTATTGGCTACACATCGTCTTGACCAAATCTGCCAGATTCCCTCTGCCATTCTTTTTTGTGTATCTTTTTCCTGAATTTTCCATATTGCATCATCTACAGTTATGTGTAGATAGACACGAACACCCTGTTGTTCAGCATGTATTTTTTCTATAAAATCTCCAGTGCTACGCATTTGAGCTTTTAATATTTGCCCCACTTCGCGTGTAACCAGTTTTAGTTTTTCAGGCGTTTTTCCTGTTGGTCTAGTTTTCGGTTTGGGTGTTGTTTTTATGGATAGATTTTTTTTGATAAGAACTTTCTTATCTATCCTTTTTTCGTCTTTGAGTAGAACAGGTGTTAGTAAAATCAGGAGTCCTACCATAATAGCAAGAATATATGTACTGGCGGGAATTCGGGATTTTTTCTCAAATTTTTCTTCATAAATTTTTGTTTTTTTATTCATTTTTTTTATTCATAACTTAAAGATTTTATTTTAAACGATGAACTATATATGCTCTACGTTTTTTTATTGCTCTGATGTAGTTCATTTCTGATGCTATCAGTTCTTCTGTTGTTAGGCGCATATTACTGTATTTCTGGAGAAATTTTCTGCTTTCTCCGGCGATGGAGGAATATTCTACAAGAATTTCGGAGGTTTCTATTTCTTTCAGTTGTTCTTTGTTTAGAATATGAGAAAGGTTATCAATATGTATGGTTTTCATCAGTTTGCGAAATCTCTTTGTTATCTCTCTTTCCAAGAGCTTTTGTTCGCAGTAACTGGAGTAGTTGAATGCTAGACGATCCACAATTAATTCTCTTTGCTTCACTGAATCAAAGCGTTTCGTTAGCAAATCAAGCTGTGCCATCATATCTTTAAATAGAACATCATCTCCAAAAGATAGTTTTTTTATAGTTCCTTCCGGAGGTCTATTGTTTTTAAGATCATCAAGAAACATAATTCTGACATGGTCAGCAGAGAAGCCGTACAAAGTATCTTCCCACAGCTTTTTTACATTTGGTGAAAATCCTAAAAATGCCATTGCCATTTTTTTTGAGTGGCTTCCGGTATCAATATGAAGATCTGAAAGTAAAAGTAGAGGAGTAAATATTTGTTCAAGACCTTTAAGTTCTTGAAATGCCGCATTCTGTTGCCAGGAATCTTGTTCTGGAGAAATATCCTGAAATTTTTCTGATACAAAAAATGTTATATGATCTGCCATTTGTTCGTATGCGTTAAAGAGCCATCTTTCAAGCTTTTTATCATTTGTATATGGATAAAGGATTTCAAGATGTTTTGTTATACCGGATGTTTTTTTCCCTTTTTGTTTCCATCTGCGTAGAGATTGTGTTCGTACGAGAGCATCTGCTTCTTTTGTTATAGAAGGCCACTTTTGGTATAGTTGTTCATCTTCAGAAAAAGAAAGCGTTGTTTCCAGAATATTTGAGGGTAGACTTTTTATTTTTTTCCATGATCGTATCAGATCTCTTATTATATCTGAGTCTATAGTTTTCTTAGATTCTATTAAAGAGAGTTGCCATTGATAGGTTTTGTCGGCAGAAATGTTATGCAGAAGATCAAACATTATTTCAATTACAGAACTAATAACATCTTTTCGTCTGGAGAGGGCATTCACTGCACGATTTATACCTCCAGGAATCTTTGTGCCACTCATTATTTTGCACCAGTCAAGTGATGAATAAAAATTATCTGTAACAAGCGATGAACTTATATTCTTTCGTTTATTTTTAGATTTTGTTATTTCCCCGGATTCTTCCAATAATTTTGCTGAATTTTCAATATACTTGAAATAATCATGCAAAATAAATCGTTCTGATATTTTTATAGGACTGTGAATATAGAGAGAAATGAGTTCTTTAGCAAATTTCTTGAATTCAGAAAAATCTTTTTCGGAAAGATCCTTACTAAGAGAAAAAAGACGTGTGGCAACAGTTTCAGATCTATCAGGACTTAAAGTCTTTAATACCTCTAATGCCTGTCTGAATTTTTTTAGTGAATTTGTGGTCTCTTTTTGCATAATTTTGTAAAATTGAAAAAGTGGCAAAACTTATCAGGTATTTGCTTTTTTCGGAGTGGATAGTTGTCTTTTTCGGAGTGCTGAAGTCAGAGCTTTAGCTTTTAAATTTGCAAAGCAGAGCTTTCGCATCTACTTAGACATTGCACGAAAAGCCTTTTTCGCTTCGCTCAAAGGCTTTTCGTACACTGTTTGTTTCTGTTTGTAGTTGTTTTTTTGAGTAAATAACACTAAAAATCATTATGAACGAGTCAATCTTCATCTCAAATAAAGTTCAAAATCTTTGATTTTGAATCTAGCTATATCTTTTGTTAAAATTAAAAGCGGGGCAGAATCCTACTCCCTTGTCGGGAGTCTTAGCCTTTGCTTTGCAAGGTCCCTCGGGGGCTAGCTCTATACTCCCAAAGATTCGCGTTGCTCATCTAAATAATCGTAATTGCAAAATGTGTCGCTTTGTGTGCAAAGCACTTTTGGAGTGCGTCGCTCTGCTACGCTTTTACTTTTTACGTAACGTTTTATAAATAAACATTGCACGAAAAGCCTTTTTCGCTTCGCTCAAAGACTTTTCGTACACTATTTGTTGCTGTTTGCAGTTGTTTTTGGTTCTTTAAAAAACTTTGCGTGCAGCGTCTCGTTAGAGAATTGCTCCGAGTTTCTGGAGAAATTCATTTCTTTTATGAGCATCTTTTTCGGCTTCAGAGAAGACTTCCTCAAAATCATCCGGAGCAGTTTTCTGCATTGTCGTATATCTGCGTTCATTGCGAATAAATTCCTGGAAGTCAGCATCTGCTTTCCTAACATCCCATGAGAATCTTGCTCCGTCGTCCAGAACAGGATTATATCTGTAGAGAGGCCAGTATCCGCAGTCAACTGCACGTTTTTCTTCCTGCTGTGTTTTACCCATATCTATTCCATGTGCAATACATGGAGAGTATGCAAGGATAATTGAAGGACCATTATATGCCAGAGCTTCCTGAAAAGCTTTTTGTGTCTGCATTCTGTTAGCACCCATCGAAATTGATGCCACATAAACATAGCCATAACTCATACACATAAGTCCAAGATTTTTCTTAGGCATTCTCATTCCTATATCAGCAAATTTTGCAACTGCACCGATTGGGGTAGCTTTGGATGCCTGTCCGCCCGTATTGGAATATACTTCTGTATCCAATACAAGAATATTGACATTTTTTCCAGATGCTATTACATGGTCAAGTCCACCGAATCCAATATCGTATGCCCAGCCGTCACCACCGAAGATCCAGACACTCTTGTCGATAAAGTAATCTGACAGTTCGTCTATTTTTTCGAGTAGCTCTTTTGTTTCGCCTGATGCATTTTTGAGTTCTTCAGGAAGAAGAGTTTTTACTTTATTTTGTAGTGCGACTGCTTCTTCTGAGTAGGTGTTGTCCTTACAGATTTCCAAAGCGCTTTGCATCGCAGTTTTTAGGTCTGAGGAAATACCTTTTTCAGCCACGGCAGTAACTTTTTTCTTTAGAAGTTCGCGGTTATTATCTACAGCCAGACGCATACCCATTCCATATTCTGCATTATCTTCAAAGAGTGAGTTTGCCCATGTAGGACCGCGTCCATCTTTGGTTTTGGAGTATGGTATAGTCGGGAATGTTCCACCGTAAATGGATGAACAACCCGTTGCATTTGCGATAATCATGTGTTCACCGCAAATCTGTGTAACTAGTTTTACATAAGGAGTTTCTCCACAACCCGCACATGCTCCCGAGAATTCAAATAGTGGTTTTTTGAACTGTAGTCCTTTTACAGTGCTTTCTTTTGCTCCGTCAAGTACATTATCCGGAAGATTATCAAAAAATTGAGCATTTTTTATTTGTCCGGCTGCTCTCTCTTTTTCTAGAGAAGAAAATTCAAGTGCCTTGGACTTTGCTGGACATGTATTGATACAAACTCCACAACCAGTACAATCTTCAGAATATACTTGAATACGATACTCAAGATCTCGCTCATTCTTTGTTTTGGATTTGACTGTATTGAATGTTTCAGAAGCTCCCTTTAAATCCGATGGAGCAATTTGTTTCGCTCTGATTACCGCATGTGGGCATGCCATTACACATTGATTACACTGGATACAGTTTTCAGAAATCCATCGTGGAATACGTGCGGCAATTCCGCGTTTTTCATAGGCAGTTGTTCCAGTCGGAACAGTTCCGTCAAAAGTAAGCTCTGAGACTGCAACAGAGTCTCCTTTTTTTAGCATAACAGGTTCTAGAATTCTCTTTCCAAAATCGCCGGCTTTATTAAATTGAAGACTAAGAGCTTCCGCAGATTCTGTTATTTCAGATGGAACTTTAACCTCTTCAACTGCATCAACAGCAGCATCAATAGCATTCCAATTCATTTCAACAATATCTTTACCTTTCTTTGAAAAACTCTTCTCAGCAGCTTTTTTCATCAAACTAATTGCTTTTTCCATCGGAAGAATACCAGATAGTTTGAAGAATATTGCCTGCATAACCGTATTTATTCTTATGCCTAAACCTACTTTTTCAGCAATTTGCAACGCATTTACGGTGTAGAATTTAATCTTTCTATCAATGATAATCTGCTGTTCTTCTTTTGTGAGCTTTGTGAATACTTCAGATGTCGGGAGTTCAGAGTTGAGGAGAAAAATAGCCCCTTTCTTGAGTGTTGAAAGAACATCATAACGACCAAGATACGCTTCATTATGACACGCAACAAAATCTGCGTTATTTATAAGATATGGATAACCTACATCACTTTTTCCGAAACGTAGATGGGAAACTGTAACTCCTCCGGACTTTTTAGAGTCATAAACAAAATATCCCTGTGCATTCATATCAGTGTTTCCACCGATAATCTTAATGGAGTTCTTATTTGCCCCAACTGTTCCATCGGCACCAAGTCCCCAGAATATGCAGGATGTTACATCTTTAGGCTCAATAGGAAGAACATTTCCAATAGACAGAGAACGATTAGTTACATCATCATTAATTCCAACCGTGAAATTGTGCGTGCATTTCCCGTCAAGATGGTCAAAAACAGCCTTAACCATTGATGGGGAAAATTCTTTGCTGGAAAGACCATAGCGTCCGCCTATAACATCAATGTCTTTGCCACGCAATGCATTTGCTACATCTAGATAGAGGGGTTCGCCTGCAGATCCTGGTTCTTTTGTCCGATCAAGAACACCTATTTTTTTACATGTTTTAGGAACGGCTGAAAGGAATGCTTCTGTTGCGAATGGTCTGTAGAGACGTACCTTGATAAGACCTAGTTTTTCGCCCTGTGTATTCAGATATTTAACTGTTTTATCAACTGTTTCTGCTCCAGTACCCATTATAATAATAATTTTTTCTGCATCTGGTGCTCCAACATAATCGAAAAGGTGATACTGGCGACCTATCTTTTTAGCTACTTTATCCATATATTCCTGAACTATATCTGGTAACGCATCATAGTATTTGTTTATTGTTTCTCTTCCCTGGAAATATATGTCAGGATTTTGAGCACCTACTTTTGCAAACGGAGCATCAGGTTTCATGGCACGATCTTTAAATTGTCTGACATATTGCGGTTCAAGCAATTCTTTCATTGTAGCATAATCAATTTCTTCAACTTTCTGTATCTCATGTGATGTACGGAATCCATCAAAGAAATTAAGAAAAGGGATTTGACCTTTCAGCGTAGCAAGATGAGAGACAATCGCTAAATCCATTGTTTCTTGAATTGAACCGGCTGCCATCATTGCAAACCCTGTATTTCGTGCAGACATTACATCAGAATGATCTCCAAAAATAGAAAGAGACTGGCATGCTAGAGAACGAGCAGAAACATGAAATACAGTTGGAAGCATTTCACCGGCAATCTTGTGCATGTTAGGAAGCATCAGCATAAGTCCCTGTGATGCGGTAAAGGTCGTTGTCATTGCTCCGGCACTTAAAGTTCCGTGTACTGCACCCGCAGCTCCAGCCTCAGATTGCATTTCAACAACATCTACTTCTTTGTCAAAAATATTTTTTCTTCCTTGTCCTGCCCATGTATCTGCCATTTCGCCCATTGCAGACGAGGGGGTAATAGGATAAATTGCTGCTACTTCACTGAATGCGTACGCCACGTGCGTAGCGGCTGTGTTTCCATCTATTGTAACTTTTTTTCCTGACATTTAGTTCTCCTTGTTGTCGTTTTGTATTAAAAAAATGGTGTAAATTTTGTTTTCCCATTAAGACCTTGTATAGGGAGTTGGTAATCTAGTTTTTTTCATTTAATTATCAAGTGTTTTTTGGGAAAAAGATTTAGTTTCGGTTGTTGCAAAATGTGTAGAGAGTGCAGAAGAGAAGGACTGAAGGGCAAAAGGACTGAAGGGATAGGTATAAGTCTTTCTCTCCTATTACCTTGGCTCTTGAGTTCTTCGGTTCTTTATCTCTGTCCCGTCCCTCTGTAGTTGAAAAAAACCAGGTTTAAAATGTTCGCTCATTTTTATTCTTCATTTTTGCTGAGATATCAATAGATCTTAATTTCCATGCATTGGTTCTATTGATTTCGAGCATATTTTTTATTTCTATTTTTGTGGTAGCTATAATTTTAAACTGAAAAGTGGATTTTACAGGATCAATTAAATCTTCAGAATTTTCTATATTTTTGAAAAGGGTAGTAGTTCCTTTAGATATTCCTTTAATAGTTTGTCCTGAATTGCTTATTAATTCTGTTTTCATTTCTATATTTTGTCCGGAATTTGTGTAATTAAGAGAAATAGTAATTTCTTCTGGTGTCATTCCGTGTAGGTATGCAGGAAGGAGTGCAGAGATAATATATTCTTTATTTTTGCTCCTTTGATATACTTCAAGAAAATGTCCATTTCTGAAAAGCAATCTGGAAGATTTATCTCTTGCTACAAATCGTATTGCTTCAGAAGGAATTTGTATAATCCCTACAGGCAAGCGTAATTTTACAGGGATCATAGTGCAATTATAGTTTGTCTGTGAAAAGTTTTTGGGAGAGATATCAAGACCGTTATTTTTCTTTTGAATAAGCACGAGTGTAGGTGCTGGATAATTGATTTTTTCAAAAGATTTTTCCAATTCAGCAACAATTGCATCTAGGCTTAGGAAGCCTTTTTTTCCTTTGCGTGAATAAAACTGTAAATCTTTTTTTTCTATATTCAGAGGTATTGCACTTTTTTCAAGGATTAAAAATGCAGTTAGTGAGTCTTGATATACTTGCGGAATCTTCCATTTATCAAAATTCATGGAATTTTCTTTAAAATTAAGAAGTGGTGGTGTTATTTTATTTTTCTCAAAATTGTCTTTCCTTGATGTTATTGTAAAATATCTAGGTAAGCGTGCTGGCAAACGAAGTGTGTAATTAAAATTGTATCCATTTTTCTCCATATTCAAGGCAAAAGGTTTAGGTACAGATGTTGTTGAACGGATAAATCCAGTTGTACCGGGTCTGCTTGGCATATAACCTAGAGTTTGATTTGTGTCCGAAGAGAGTAGTGCAGTGTTTATGTCTTTTTCTGAGAATAAACTTATTAGCTGTTCAATTATATCTTCTGTCTGAAATGTAAGAAAAGATGCAGTTGCAGTAGATTTGGATTTGGAGGAGGAAGTTGCAGTAACAAAAATGAAGACAGTATATGCCAGTGCAGATACAAACATTAGAGACCAGGTTAATTTTGTTTTTTTAGTAAACATGCCTCCAAGCAAAATTGTTATAGCAATCAGAGCGTATATAAAAATATATTTGGCTACGTCTGAGACAGAAGGAATCTTTATTCCAGAAAGCATTTCCAATATAGTGTGATATTCGTGACTCATCTGAGAAGAATAGGTAGGAGTAGTATTTGCCATTTCAAGAAAATGATTCCAGAAAGCAATAAAAGCAGGAGTGCTTGAAATTTCTTTTATTCCCGGATCAACAGCAGATATTCCAACTTTTCCCAGTCCATATCTTTTCCATATAATTGCAGGCATATCCTCGTATTTAAGAGTAGTCAGAGAATCTTTTGTAGGAAGCATTTCCATGTATGCTATCCCATTCTTCCAGTCTAATTTGTGGTTCAGCCATTTATGCAAAAAGGATGAATTTGTAGTTTTTCTAATCTGTATGGGAATAGCAGGAAACATTCCATTAAAAATATTCGAGTGATATGCTTTCATTATTCCATTCGGATCATTAAAAAGTAAAGTGCCTCCTTTTTTGACATAATCCTTTACCGTACCAATATTTTCCAGACTCCATGTTCTGAAATTAGGGTTTTGTATTACAATTATATCTGCGAATCCAAGACCTATCCACGAAGAGGGAATCTCTTTGGAAGAATAGGAAAAAACATTACACTTGTAAATAAGATTTTTCTTTTTTATAAATACTCCTTTATTCAAATTCAGGTCATCATTGATAAAAAGGAGGTTCTTTTTGTTAAAACCAAAACTCTGAGCAACAAATGCTTCTGTTTTATCTATCACGTTTCCATTGTAGATCAATTCAATAAGATATTTGTCTGTTGAGACCGCTTTTATGGGGATTGAATCTTTTATGCTTCTTTCGCCCTTGATGGTCACTTTTCTGCTATAGTAAACTATTTGGTTACTTAAAGATTTCACAGATATCATTAGATCGTATGCTTTCTTATCCTTATTCCTTATACGGTAAGAAAATGTACAGTATGTATCTGGATTAAGTCTGCGAGATAATCCCAGATTTAGGCTTGAGTTGACAATTTTAGGGTACGCAAATAATAGAGTAGGCAAAAGGAGTGAAAAAATAAATATATAGAATTTTCTGACCATAAATACTTCCTTTATGTTAAAATATGTTCGTCTTCAGGTTTGTGTTCTAGTTTTTCTTTGTCCCACTTGTGAATAGATAAATATATTGCAAGAATTATAGTTATTAAAAAGATACCGACTCCATACAAAAGTAACGCCGCAATGGGGTAACCTTCGTAGGGTTTTGTAAAATCAGCGATTGCAGCTTTAACAAGCATAACAATAAGAAGGAGAGGTGTAATGAATTTTATGCATATTTCCCAAAATCCTATTAATTTTCTTTCGTCAAATCCATTTACATATTTTCTTATGAGGGATGCACCTATAACCCAACCAACAAAGATACATTCCAGAGTTCCACCAAGTACGAGTGCATAATTACAGACAAAATGATCAATAATATCAAGAATTAACAAACCCGCTCCAGTTGTAAAAATAAGGCTGAATAAAAAACCGCAAATACAAATGATGGAAACTACTTTTTTGCGGTTAAAACTGAATTTGTCGCAAATTGAACATGTGAATGCTTCTATTAAAGAAATTCCAGAAGAAAAACCTGCAATAACAAGTGTAAAGAAAAATAGTGCTCCAAAAATTTTATTTGCAAAAGGTAACTGTGAAATTGCCTCGGGATACACAACAAATGCTAAAGATGGACCCGATTTGGCTACTTCTTCAATTCCAACACCCTTTGTATGAGCCATAAATCCAAGAACTCCAAATACCGCAAAACCTGCAAAGATGGAATAAGCACAATTTAAAAAGGAAGTTAATAGTGCATTTCCTACAATATCAACTTTTTTGGGAAGATAGCTCGCATAGGTTATCATAATTCCAAAACCTAATGAAAGAGTGAAGAATATTTGTCCGAAGGCAGAAATCCATACGTTCCATACCTTTGGATCATTGTAGTGCTTTATTATGTTTATTTTGTCCCACTGAGGAGTTAAATAATGCCTAATCCCTTCTCCCGCTCCGTCAAGAGTAATTGTCCAGAAAACTAAAACTGCTGTCATGACAAACAAAAGAGGCATAAAAATCATACAAGCCTTCTCTATTCCATGATTTATTTCTTTGTAGCAGATAAACCATAAAATAAACCAGACAATTGCGGTTGAAGCTAGAATATTCAGATTTATTACCGAGAAATTCAATGGACTGTCGGAGATTTTAAGAAATTCATTGAAGAAAAAGGCCTGTGAATCACTACCCCACTTCAAAGTGAAGGAATAACAGAAATAGTTAAGACTCCATCCAATAATAACCGAATAAAAAAGGATAATTCCAACTGTAGCAACTGTTGGCATCCACCAACCCACCCACTCCCATCCTTTGTGATGTCTTGCAAAAGCAAGCGGAGGCGCTCCTTTTTCCTTGTGACCAAGAGCATATTCAAGAATCATCAAGGGAATTCCGGCAACAAGCAATGCAACGATATATGGAACAAGAAAAGCTCCCCCCCCATTTTCGTATGCCATATAACTGAACCGCCAAATATTGCCTAAACCTACCGCCGAACCAACAGTAGCCATCAAAAAACCAAAATTGGTCCCCCAGACACTTCTTTTATTCTCTGACATTATGTTCTCCGAGTAAAATTAAGGACTATAGTTTTTTTATTATTCTTTTGGCTATTTGCATGTCAAAATGAT
>JAYEIY010000101.1:0-2649 GCA_034660375.1 Verrucomicrobiota bacterium | reverse complement strand
CCCATCACGAGCAATAGACATAAAGACATGGCAAGATATAATTTGTTTTTAAACTCCTGCATGATTACCAAAATCTCTTTCTCAGAAGTCATAACAACAACAACCCAATATGTGTTTTCTAATTTTACAGAATGATATGCACAAAAATATTTAGATTTTTTTATTGGACAAGATTTTGAATCAATAATATATGTTACAATTCCGGACTTATTGTCTTGGATCTTCTCTTTCAATAAAATTAAAGATGATTCTTTTAAATTGCTTTCTTTTAGTTTTTCACAAGTTGTTGCAAGAATATTTCCTTTTTTTGTAAATATCGTAGTATTTTCACAAGAGTATCTCTCTTTTTTGGAAGAAAAAGGAATGGATTTTTCTATAATATGTTCAAAAGGAATCAGTATTACTATAGTTCCTCTAAAAATTCCCTTTTTTATTACAGGCATATGAAAAGCAATTGTTTCATATTCCTGAACTGAGATAAAAATATCACTAACCGTGGGAGAATGATTTTTGAGAACATATTTTACATGTTCCTGATAAGAAAGATCTTTACCTATAATTTTTCTATTAGATGGAACTGTAAAAATAATTCTTCCATTCTCGTCCATTCTCGTGATAGCTTTAATTCTTTCGGAGCGGTTAGTATAATATTTTTGCATGATTGCTTTTCCATTAATATCTAAATCAGAGATACCGTCGAGTGAAGAAAGCAGTTCCAGTTCTCCTTTGAATCTTTCAAAAAAGTTTTCAATCACTTTTGATGTCTGTTTTGCGACAAGCATTTGCTGTCTGTTAAAAGCAGATATAGTCTCTTTTTTCACAACAGTATATGCAGAGTAAATAAAGACAAGAAGCAAAATAGTTACAATTGCAATTGTTAAGTATGGGATTATTCTTTTAAAATTCATAACAACAGTTTTTTAATTTAATTATTAATCCGGCAAAATATGCCCGAGTTTTTCTTTTTTTGTATCAAGATATCGCTTGTTATATTTCTGGGGTTTACAGATGAGTGGTTCCCGTTTTTCTATATGTATCCCATATCCATCAATTCCAACAACCTTTTTAGGATTATTGGTCAGCAATCTAATACTTTTTACTCCCAAATCCTTGAGAATTTGAGCCCCTATTCCATATTCTCTCAAATCAGCTTTAAATCCGAGTTCTATATTTGCTTCAACTGTATCAAGTCCTTTATCCTGCAGATGATAAGCATGAACTTTATTCGCAAGCCCTATTCCACGCCCTTCCTGTCTAAGATAGACAATTATCCCGCGCCCTTCTTCAACAATCATTTCCATAGCTTTTTCGAGTTGTTCTCCGCAATCACATCGACTTGATTTGAATACATCTCCTGTAAGGCATTCGCTATGCATTCTCACTAAAAGACTCTTCCCATCGCTAATATCTCCATAAACAAGAGCCAAATAATCCTTTTTATCTATAGTTGAAGTATAACATGTAAGAACAAACTCTCCAAATTTGGTTGGTAATTCCGCTGTTTTTCCTTTAGATATATATGTTTCTGTTTTCCTGCGATAAGCAATAAGTTTTTCTATAGAAGTCCATTTTAAATTATGCTTTTCCCTAAATTTTTTAAGTTCGGGAATTCTTGCCATGGAACCGTCGTCATTCATTATTTCACAGATAACTCCTACAGGAGTTGCGTCAGCCATTCTTGCTAAATCAACAGTTGCTTCTGTATGCCCTGCACGCACAAGCACACCGCCTTCCCGTGCAACAAGCGGGAATACATGTCCTGGAGAGGTAAGTTGCTTTTCCTCAGTCTTTTCTTTTGCCAACAACAGTATAGTCTTTGCTCTATCATGCGCAGAAATACCTGTAGAGATTCCCTCCGATGCATCTACAGAAACAGTAAATGCTGTTTTATATTGATCTGTTTTTTCCTCTGTCATTTTGGGAAGATTCAGACGTTTTGCAAAAGCCTTATTCACAGGAGTACAGATCAATCCACGACCATACTTTGCCATAAAATTAATTGATTTAGGGGTTGTCTTTTCTGCAATCATCACAAGATCTCCCTCATTTTCACGATTCATATCATCTGTAATAATTACAATCTCTCCATTTTTCAAAGCATCTATTATTTCTGGAATTTCATTAAACATAAATTTTAATTGGTTAATTGGTTAATTGATTAATTGGCTAATTGTTTAATTGATTAATAAAACCCTCCACGAAAATTTTTCAAAAAAAAGCAAAAAACTTTTCATATAGGCTTTCTAGGTTCAAAATCAGAGATTTTGAACTTTATTTGAGATGAATACTTATTCGTTAATAATGATTTTAATATTATAGGAATTTGTATTTTCCCGTTTTATTTGAAGCTGAATATTCTAACCCAAGTTCCTAGTCCAAGTCCCTAGTTCTGACAAAGCCAGTTATTTTAAATTTTATTTGGCAAAAAAACAACTGCAAGCAGAAACAAACAGTGTGCAAAAAGTCTTCGAGCGAAGCGAAAAAGACTTTTCGTGCAATGTCTAATTGGTTAATAATTCTACAATGTCGAGTAGGCATAATATAATTTCTCCTTTAGATTTATTTGTTTTTTTCTGTTTTTCTCTTTTTCTCTCTCTTTCGATTAGAGAGTGTCTTCAATATTAAATCATGTGAGAAATGTCAACACCC
>JAYEIY010000100.1:0-13085 GCA_034660375.1 Verrucomicrobiota bacterium | reverse complement strand
GTCGTTCTTTTCAATAGTGCAAGGCTTGTAAGGACCGTTGATTGATAGGTTAGTTGTTTACCGACCTTTCGATGGTGATTACAAGTAGATGGTTTCTTTTCGTGCCGTCAATATTAGGCCTTCAATCGAAGTCAAAAAGGTTTTTCGTACAATGTCTAATCAAAGAAATTACGAATATCATTTGTTATCAGAAATATTGAGGGCAGAAGTACCAGAGTTATTGTGGTTGCGAATATAATTCCGAATCCCAGAGATATTGCCATTGGGATCATAAATCTTGCTTGACGGGATGTTTCTAGTATCATGGGGGCAAGTCCGCAGGATGTTGTAAGAGTTGTGAGGATTATCGGTCTGAAGCGTCTGATTCCGGCAGCATTGATAGATTCAAATGCATTCTTACCTTTTTTAAGTTCTTTTTCTGCATAATTAAGCAGGATCATAGAATCATTTACTACAACTCCGGATAGAGCAATTATTCCAAACAAACTCAAAATGCTCAAACTATATCCCATGATTAGATGTCCTATTACTGCTCCAACTATTCCGAAGGGTATACTTATCATGATCATTATTGGGGTTGTATAATTTCTGAAAGGCATAGCCAAAAGTAAATATATTCCAAGGATTGCAATGATAAAACCGATAGCTAGGCTTTGCATACTTTCTCTCATGTCGGCCTGTTTTCCTTCGAAACTATAACTTAATCCTCTATATTTTTCTTTAAGTGCCGGAAGGGCCTTTTGTTTAATATCATCTATGATTTGTCCAGCATCATGCTGTGGAATCACATTTGCAGTTATGGTTACAACTCTTTGTCCGTTTCTGCGGTTTATTGATGTATATGCACGTCCTCTTGTAACAGTTACAGCTTGAGAAAATGGTATTTCTCCTCCTTGCGGAGTCCGCAAAATCTTATTTTCAAAATCATATTCACTTATTCTTTCTTTTTTAGGGTATCTTACATAGACTTTTACCTCGTTTCGTCCGCGTTGCTGTCTAAGTATTTCTCGTCCGTAAAAAGAATTGCGGATCTGATTGGCTACAACGATTGGAGTAAGTCTTAGGCTACGTCCTTCGGGAAGAATTTTAAAATCTAACTGTTGTTTTCCTGGGTTGAATCCATCATCTATATCTTTTACCTTAGGAAATTCTGAAAGTTTCTCTGCCAGTTCAGCCGAGGCTTTTTCAAGAATATCCATATTTTTATGACTAAGTTCCACGGTCAAGGATTTTCCTGAACCAGGTCCTCCGGAATCAGCTTGAAAAACGATAGATTCCAGACCAAGAATAGATTGTGTATTTGTCCTCCATTTTTTTGTAAAAGATCCAGTATTTACTGTGCGTTTTTCAGGTTCTGTAAGCATTACATATATTTTCACTACATTTGAAGCACTTGAAGGACCACTTGATCCTGGTCCCATTCCCATTGAAGAAGTACTTCCTATTGTAGCATAGATTCCTGAACAAAGCTTTTTACCTCCATTTTTGGTTACTGTTTTTTTTGCACTTCCAATTAAAATATCCCGCACTTTTTTTGTTTTTACAAGTGATGTACCGTATGGTAATATTGCTGTTACTAGGGCATAGTCAGATTCGACTTTAGGAAACAATGTTCGCCCAAGACGATTACTTGCTACGTAGCCCAAAGTAATAATCAATACTGCAACTCCAAATGAGATAGTTATATATCTATTTTTGAGAGTTATTCGCAAAAAAGGACCGTAATATTTTTTAATAGCTTTTGTGAAGGAATTAGAGAATAATTGTTGCAAGCAATGAATCTGATAGAAGAGTCCACTTGTTTTTCGTTCTTTTTGGTGACCAAGGTGTGCAGGAAGTATATATAGACATTCAACAATGGAAAAAGCAAAAATCATAACAACGACAGAAGGAATTACCGAGAACACTTTCCCCATGAATCCGGAAACAAAAAAGAGGGGGACAAATGCAACTATATTTGTCAGCACGCTAAAAACAACTGGAATTTTTATATCTTCTGCTCCAGCAACTGCAGCATTTGCAAAGGAATCTCCGCGTTGATGATGATCATATATGTTTTCTCCTACAACAATTGCATCATCAACAACAATCCCTAATGCAATAATAAAAGCAAACAGGGATATCATATTTAAACTGACTCCGAAAAATGGCATCAAAAAGATTGCTGCAAGAAATGATATTGGGATTCCGAGTGTAACCCAGAACGCTAGCCGTAATTCAAGGAAGAAACCAAGAATAAGAAGAACCAGAATCAATCCAATAAAACCATTTTTCAATAACAACTGCATTCGTTGTCTATAATGTTCTGAACGATCATTCCATATTTCAAAGCCTACGCCGGGTGGGAGACTCTTTTCTATAATTTTAAGTTGTTTTTTTACTTTGCTTGAGACTTTTATCGGTGTTTGTTTTCCCACTCGGTAAATATCTATCATCATTGAAGTCTTTCCATTGTATGTAGCCAAACTATCTATATCTTCAAAATCATCTTTTATCTCTGCTATATCTTCAAGCATTACTTTTGTTCCGTCTGGATTGCATATAATAGGAATCTTTGCAAATTCACGCCCATAATCACAACGTTCCTGCAATCTGAAAAGTATTTCTTCATTTTTCGTCTTGACACTTCCCGCAGGCAATTCTTTGCTGGATTGTTTTATTATGTCTGCTACATCTTGCAGAATCAAAGAATATTTTCGAAGTGTGTCTTGTGATATTTCAATACTTATCTCAAAAGGTTTTACTGCGCTTAATTCAATTTTTGTTATTCCGGGGTCTTGAAGAAGCTGCTCTCTTGTTTCCTCTGTTATAGCTCGCAAAACTTTTTCTTTTTGGTCGCCATAGACGATAATAGACATTACCTGCCTTGCGGAGTCCGCAAGAGCTACGACAGGTTCTTCAGCATCTTCTGGAAAAGAAATTATTCTGTCAACTTCACTTTTTACATCCTGAGCAATTGATTGAGGATCTTCCCCCTCTAAAATTTTTACAGTAATATTTCCTCCTCCTTCAGTTGCTGTCGAAGAGACTTCATCTACTCCGTCCAGTCCTCTTACAGCCTCTTCTACGGCAAGATTAATTCCCTGTTCAACTTCCTCGGGACTTGCAGATGGATATGCGACCGTGATATTCACAACATCACGAGTAAAGTTGGGAAAAACTTCTTGTTTTATTATACAGAGTGTGATTAGGCCTCCTCCAAGAAGCAAGATCATAAGGAGATTGGCTATTACTGGATTTTTTGCCATCCAGGTAGTTGTTGTTTTATACGAATGTTTTTTCATTTCAGAGCAACCTATTTCATTGAATAGTTATTTTTGTTACGGAGTCTGCAAAAGCTTTAATTGCATATTTTCTACGGGTGTCGAAATTGGTGAAATTATTATTTTGTCTCCACTTTGTATGCCTTGTGTAATATAAACAAAGTCCCGATCTTTATATGAAATTTCTATGGTTTGAATATGTAAATAACCTTCTTGAAAAATCCAGACTTTATTATCATCTCTTAGATAATCTCTGGAGATTTTCATTATGTTTTTGACTTGTTTTCCAGGAATGTTTACTTTTACATAGTCTCCTATAAGCAATGAATGTTCATCTTTTTTTGCAGGATTTTTGACCGATAATAATACAGATGTCATTCTGCCGTTTGTTGTAACATCGGGAAGTATCTCAATAACTTTTCCTTTCCACTCTGAAAAATCTGTTTTTATTAAGACCACAGATTTAGTGGAAGTATCAATCATTCCCAATTCTTTTTGTGACAGACTTATCTTTATCCAGTATTCGTCTGTTCCTATTAATTCTCCAAGCATGCTTTGTGTCGTTATCTGGGCGCCCAAATCTACTTTTTTAGAGAGGACGATACAGTTGAATGGAGCGGTAATTGTTGTTCTGCTAAGATTCAATCTAACTAATTCGAGTTCTATTTCTGCTGCTTTAATCTGAGTCTGTATTTTTTCAAGTTGCGGAGTTCGCAAAGCAAGTTTTTTTTCCAGTTCAGTTGCGGAGTCCGCAACTCCCATCATTTCCCATTCTGTTTTTGCAATCAGTTGTCTTCCCTCTTCCAATTTGAGTTCTGTTTTGAGCTGAAGAATTGTTGTTTGAGCCTTTTTTTCAGCAAGTTTTAGATCATCTTTATCTAATTCAAGAATTACATCATTTTTTTTGAGATGAGCTCCAGGACGAAATGCTGAATTAATCTTTACTATTTCTCCGTTAACACGTGATTGCAATAATATTTTTTGTGCGGGCATCACTGTTCCGTTTGCAGAAATGACAATCTGTTCTGTCGATTTCTTTGCAACAAGAGAAGAGACCATTCTAGCTGTTTTTTCTATCTTTTTTTTCTTTGCTTTTGGGCGTGTATTATATATATGTTTAGCATACAGTGCCGAAGAGCCTATGATTATAAGTGGCAGTACAATCTTTATTATTATTTTCATCTTTTCCCCATTATTTTTATTTAGACATTGCACGAAAAGTCTTTTTCACTTCGTTAGAAGACTTTTCGCAGACCATCTATTTTTGTTTGCAGTTGTTTTTTTGAGCAAATAACACTTGAAATCATTATGAACGAGTCAGTATTTATCTCAAATAAAGTTCAAAATCTCTAATTTTGAACTTATAGAGCCTGTATAAAAAGTTTTTTGCTTTTTAAAAATCTTTTAGTGCAGGGTTTATTTATTGGTTGTCAGAATTTTTCCTGCTAGGGCTCGGTAGAGGCTTATTCTATGTTCAAACAGATTATTTTCTGCTATTATTATTTCATTTTCTATTTTGTAAATTGCTTGTAGAGCATTTAGTACGTATAGATAATCATTTAATCCTTTTTTATAACGATTTTTGGCTTCATAGAGGGCATTGTCAGCTGCTTCTAATTGTTTTTTTAGAATATGTAAGTAATTTTCCTGTTTTTTCTCACGTATAAGCGCATTGTTTACTTCGACTATTGCATTTAACACTATTTTTTTGTATATAGATAATTTTTCTTTTGCGACAGCCCTTTTTTGTTCTACCACAGCTTTACGTCTTCCCGCATCAAAAAGTGGGGCAATAATTCCTGTTGCAAGGTTAGTGTACCATCCTTTTAACAAATTTTCCCATTTTGCAGCAGAATTTTTTGCGGAACCACTTATGGTCAGGCTTGGAAGTCGGTCAGCTTTTGCAATGGCAATATCAAGATCTGATGAGCACAATTGCAACCATGCATTTTTTATGTCAGGTCTTGACGTCAACAATTCTATTGGAATACCAACGGGTGGCAGTGGAGGTAGTTTTGGAAGTTTTTTTGTTTTCACACTAATTTCTGATGGTTCTGATGCAATTAAAATTGCGAGTCGATTTTTGTAGGTTTCTTCTTGACTTTCAATCAACGGGAGTTGCTTTGCTATACCTGCAGATATTTGTTTTTGATTATAGATATCCATTGCAGATGTCATAGATTGTTTAAATCGTTTTTCTACTAGAAGTAAGTATTGTCTATTAACATTTTTTTGCTGTTTTATTAGGGCTGCAAGTCTTTTTTGTGTGATAATTCTAATCCAGCTTAATGTTGTCTCAGCAGAAACTGTGATTGCTGTAATTTGTAGTGCTTCAGCTGTTGCATTTTTGCTGAGCAGGCTGGCTTTATACTGCGAGTTAATTTTTCTCCAAAGATCTATCTCATATCCAGCGACAAGCCCTATTTCATAATTCTTTGTTGAGGTTGTTGTGTATTCGCCTGTAGTTCTTAGAGATCGTTGTTTAACCGTTGCGATTGAACTGGAAAAATTTAAATAGGGGAATAAGGCAGATTGGGTTTGAGAGACACGTGTTTGTGCCTGCGCAAGTCTTGCATAGGATGCTTCAATATCATAATTTTCACTTAATGATTCAGTCACAAATCTATTTAATTCAGGATTCTCAAAAGATTTCCACCACTCAATAGAATCATCTTTCTTATCAGAAGGAATCTCCGAAGCATTTAGATATTTATAGGGAAGAATCAAATCATCTTTGACATCCCGTTTTTCTGGGACAATTCTGCATGAAGCACACAAAAATAAAATGATAATTGTAAAATATTTAATTAGTTTCATAAGGAACACTACATTCTTTATAGTTTTCTATGTTCATGTTTATATTTCATAACTCCTTTCAAACCATTTATTGAAAAACAGTAGATGGTTTCTGCTAGTTCTTTTACGTCTTGATTGTTTAATTCGGGATATATATTTAAACGTTTTCTTATTTCTTTATTAACACTAAAAAACATACATTGATTTATGATTGCCATGTGACAAAAAGAAACAGTTCTTTCCGAAACGTCTTCTCCCACAATCTCTCTGAGAATAAGGTTTAACCATTTCGCCTTTGGAATAATTATTTTTTCTACAATCCAATCCAGAGTCTCTGTTGGCTCACTTAACTCTTTTAGCATAATTTTGCTGAAATACCCTTCCTCTCCCGTTGCAAAAACACGGGAAAGAGCAGTCTCTATGAAATATTTTAACTTTTCCTCTGCAGATTTCTCTTTTACTGAAATTATATCTAATGGAAATGCTTTTTCTGTTATCTGAAAAGCTCTTTTTGCCGATTTTCTATACAAAGTTGCTTTGTCACGAAAATAATAATTAACTGCCGCTACATTTGCTTCAGAAGTCCTAGAAATCTCTGCTATCGTAGTATCCTTATATCCCTTATCACTGAAAAGTTTACAGGCAGCGATTAAAAGTCCTTCTTCTGTACTTATTTTAGCGTTTGTTAATGACATACTAAATCCTTATTTCAAATAAGCGTTTAAAATGAAAATTTTAATCTTTTTTTTTATATTGCAAATTGTTTTTTAGAGTTTTTTTACATTTTGATGAAAGGAGTAAAGTCAGAAAATCTCAAAAAGGCTTAAGAGTGAAGAGTACTTAATGGGAAACAGCATTTTACATAATGGTTTTTGCTTACTTTAGTTAAGCTTTGTTTTGTTTTACTGCAACTATCTTGTTCATATTCACATCGGCCCGCAAATCTACAACCTGCTCCATATTCTCCAGGAGAGGGGACCGTACCGGGAATTGTTGTTAATTTTTCTGTTTGCTGTGATAGTTCTGGAACGGCTTTAATAAGCGCGGAGGTATATGGGTGTGCTGGATTTTTAAATAGTTTTTGTGCTGTTGCAGTTTCTACTATCTCTCCAGCGTACATTATTATTACTCTGTCTGCAATCTCAGCTATTACTCCGAGATCATGTGTTACGAGAATTATACCCATATTAGTTTTTTGCTGAATTTCTTTGAGTAAATCTAAAATTTGAGCTTGAATCGTTACGTCTAAAGCAGTCGTAGGTTCATCTGCAATAAGAAAATCGGGGTTGCTGGCAAGTGCCATGGCAATCATTATGCGCTGCTGCATTCCCCCACTCATTTGGTGAGGATAGGCGTCTTTCCTAGATTCTGGATCGGGGATTCCCACACGTTTAAGAAGTGAGATTATTTCAGTTTCTACATCTAAGACCTCTGGTCGATGCAAATGAATGACTTCTGCAATCTGATTTCCTATTTTAAAAACAGGATTAAGAGAAACCATGGGTTCCTGAAATATGTAAGCAATAGTTTTTCCTCTTATTGTTTTTCTTAGTTCTTTTTCTGAGAGAGAAAGTACATTTTTATTGTTCACATAAATCTCTCCAGATGTATATTCTGCTGTTTTGGGAAGAAGTTTGGCTAGAGAAAGGCATGTTACGCTTTTTCCACAACCACTTTCTCCGGCAATCGCTAGAATTTCCCCTTTTTTAACAGAGAAATAGACATCGCTGATGATCGGCAGAAAACCATCTTCTGTATGAAATCCAAGATTTAAATTTTTTATATTAAGCATAAGGGCCGTTTACCGTTAAGGACCGTTTTCCGTTTTCCGTATTTTGTTCACGGTTGATTAAGACACTGTTTTTAAAGGACATAATTTGA
This sequence comes from Verrucomicrobiota bacterium, assembly GCA_034660375.1. Classification (GTDB taxonomy): domain Bacteria; phylum Verrucomicrobiota; class Lentisphaeria; order UBA2565; family JAYEIY01; genus JAYEIY01. The sequence goes on along the minus strand of JAYEIY010000100.1, from coordinate 5,145 downwards.
TAGATAAAAGTATTTTTTCAAGTTCATAGGGTTACTAGTCTTGTTTTTTCTGATTCTTTGCTATGCTAATTAAGTAAAAATTCTTTCTTTAGACAGTGTACGAAAAGTTTTCGAGCGAAGTGAAAAAGGCTTTTCATGCAATGTCTAGTTATGATTAAAAAGTCGAATAACAGGAAAAACAGTTGATTTTCAAGTTAAATCTATTTTTTGCTATTGATTTTTTATGATTTTTCTATACAGTAATGTGTAAGAAGTATATATTTTAAGGATATTATTTTTTTATTAGAATGATATTTCTAACTTTTATTTCAGTAATTTAATAATATTTACAGGAGGAATATAGATGAAAGCTTTTAGATTTTCCGTTGTTTTGTTTGTTTCTTTTATTGTATCATGTGTCTCGGTGTTAGCGGGTGTCTTTTCATTTGACCAATCTCCGGATAGTATTCTTGTTAGAGATAATTCAGACATAACAACTATAATTACATCTGCTGATTTTTCAACACAGTTGGGTTTAGATTCCGATGACAAGATTGATGCAATTTCACTTGGGAATGATCCGACTCCTGATGTAACACCTCCGTCATCAGGAGAGGTGAGAGTGGATATTTTTGCAGTTGAATCAGGAGCTCAAGGAATTAGTGGAGATCTTCACACACGTTATTTAGCGGGAAAACCAGTTGAACAGGATTTATACAGAGATGCAAATGGCAGTAATCTACTTTATGAAGATGGATATGGAGATGGAGAACTAGATGCGTATGATGACGGATATTTTGATCCCTCTGTCGATACTCCCTGGATTTATTTTTCACTTGCTCCAGGTTCTCCTACGATAGGAACAGTCATCTCTTCATACACTATTACAGCATCTGATGTTCTTATGGTTCAGTATGGTTCACCTGCTACTCTAGCTGTGTTTACACAAGGAATAAATATTGGAAATTCTGTTGACATTGACGGACTTTCTATTTTTGATGCAACTAAAGATGGAGGGGCATATATTGGTAGTAATGATATGATTATCTATTCGGATGATACACCTGCAGATTCAACAGATAAATATATAATGCACTATGGACTTGGTAATCCAGGTTCTCCGGAAGTTCATCTTCATGAGGATGATTTTGGAATAAGAGATGAAGATCAGATTACTGCACTTGCACATACATTTGTTGATACTGGAGTTACAGATATAAATATTAATAGGAGTTATGACCGTATTGGGGATGACCTTGATCCAGAGGTATACTATTGTGGTGAAATTGAGGTGTATGGAATACCAGGTTGTCTGATAACTTTTTCTGCTCCAGAACCAAGTTTTCTTTCAAATATAGCTCTGATAGAAGATCCAAGTGTCCCTGGAAGATATGAATATTCAGATGATAGCTATGTTGATGAAGTTGAGATGACAGGAGATTTTCCTGCAACAGGACAATATTCTCTTGTTATTGATGGATATGAATTAAGATTTACTTTTTCTGCAACGGATATATTTCCAACAGAATATCCTGCTCTTTCCGCTCCGGTTGTAGCTAATAATACAGATATAAGTGTAGCACCGAATGTTGCAACAAACTTTGTTTGGAATGAATTGGCTGACAACGGAGAAAATATAGATAATACAATTGGAACTACTGCATCTATTGATACAGATAATTCTTTTATTGTTTCTTATGGGACTAAATATCCGGTAAACTCTCATGCGACTTATACAGGTCCGAATTATCTGCAACCCGGAGATTATTGTCTGACTTTTGATTTTGTAAAAACACATTTAGCCACCGATCTTACCCTTGCTTTTATTAATAACAGAAAATCAACAAAATATAATATGAATATTACGGGTGATTTGCCGGTTATTACTAATGTACAGCTTTTCAGGTCTTTTGATGTGAATGAAGATACACCCGATGGATCATATTTCTTTGAGGGTGAAATTAATGCCTTATCCCCTGATTACGTCATAAAAATTACACCCCCTTCCAATGCCGTACCGACCGGTCCATATACATTGTCTCTTCAATCTTTTGATTTTCACTCTTCAACATACGAATATGAGTACGAGGAAGGGAAATTAGATTATGCAACTCTTACTGCAGCATATCCACAGGGTAGATACTCTATTCAGGTCTATGAGAGTGATGGAACAACGACGGTGGGAAGTCCTATTTATGCTGATTTTGGTAGATATGATGAAAGCGGGACTTTGCAGGATCTGACAATGCATAACGGACAGCCTTCTTTGTTATCTCCAGTCCCGAATGCTTTCCAAGTCTCTGTTTTAAATTCTCAACCCGAATTTATTCTGAATGCCTCAACCGGTTCAGAAGAATATGATGAAACTGCTCTTGAAATAGACAATGATGATTGGGGATATCAACATCAAGAAATAGACAATGGACCTCATATTCCCGAATTTACAATTACTGAATTTAATGTATCTGATACTATTCCTACCGGAAGACTCCAATTGGAAATTTCTTTCAGTAATGTAGAAAGAAGAAATATAGGAGAGGATTTATCTATTTATTGCGCAACTGAAAGATTGACATCTTATGAACTTGTTTCCGCTAGAAATAACCTTGATCAAGCTTTTGGTATTGATGGAATTACAACAACAGATTTTTCTTTTAGTTCCCAGGGGAGGGCAATGTTGGTTCTTGATAATGGGGATATTTTGGTGGCAGGAAGCTTGTTGGACTCCTCAATATATAACTGTGCCTTGGCAAAATATGATTCAAGTGGACTGCTTCTTTCTTCTTTTGGAAATTCCGCAGGTAAATCTATTGTATCCCTTACAGGTTCTTTTATGGGAGAAGCAATAGCGCTGCAATCTGATGGTAAAATTCTTGTTGCTGGAACATACGATAATAATTCTAACTTAGATTTTGGAATTATTCGTTTTAATGCTGATGGAACTCAGGATATGTCATTCGGAGAAACTCGTACAGGTTTTGTTGCTACCGATGTTTCTTCTTATGCTGATTATGCGTATGCAATAACGGTTCTTGATAATGATTCATTTCTTGTCGCAGGTTCGGGTAATGAAGATTTTGCACTGATTAAATATGATTCAGGTGGTATCCTAGATACTTCCTTTGGTACGAGTGGAATAGTTGTAACTGATTCTGGTTTCTTTGGGAATGATATTGCTTATGATATCGAAATTTTGTCTAACGGATCTATTATTTTAGCAGGAACAATGCATAATGGTAGTGACTATGATTTTGCACTTATTGCCTACGATTCCTCAGGAATCCTTGTAACCTCATTTGGTCAGTCTGGTAAAGTCATGATGGATATCAGTGGAGGTTCTGATGATAAGCTGACTGCAATTGATACAATATTTGAAAATGATATTGTCGTTTCAGGTTCTACTAATGTTAATGGAAACTACGATTTTTTGTTAGCAAAATTCAGTGCAAACGGAGTTTTGGATGTAAGCTTTTCTGAGGGAGAAACTGGGAGAACGGGGGGAAGAACGGGAGGCCTTGTTATTACTGACTTCAATTCTATTGATGATAAAGGTTTGGCTATGACAGTGACTGACTATAATTATATTGTTGTTGCCGGAAAAACGGGAGAAACTGATAAAGACTTTGCAATTGCTGTTTATGAGGAGAATGGTATTTTAGATGAACGTTTTGGGAATGGTGGTAAAATAATTACGAAAGTTACAAGCAATTATGATGAAATTAATGCAGTAGGGCTTACAGGAAATGACAAACTCATTGTTGCAGGTACATCAAATTATGACTTTGTAGTTGCACAATACGACTTGGGACATAGAATTATTTATGTAGATAACGATTCCCTAAGAGGCGGACGACCTATTTTTGACGGAACATCCTGGGCAAGCGCATACAGAGATCTTCAGAATGCACTTGAAAATGCTGAAGCCGGCTCACAGATCTGGATCGCAGCAGGAACTTATTATCCTGTAACTCCTGTTGACCCTGCAAATCCGACTGATGAAGAAAGAAAAGCTACTTTTGTTCTTCCTGGGGGTGTTACTCTTTATGGGGGATTTGCAGGAACAGAAACAGGTCTTGGAGAACGTAATAGTTCTGTGAATCAGTCAATTTTGAGCGGAGATCTTGGGACGGCTGAAGATAATTCAGATAATTCATATCATGTGGTTTCTGTAGAAACATCAAGTGAATTATGTGAACTTTATATTACTTATGGAAATGCACAAAATGCGGAATTTACTGCTGGAGGCGGATTGCTTTCTTTTTCTTCGGACTTAAAGATAGAAAATTGCTATTTTTCTGAAAACACAGGACTACGTGGAGGGGCAATTGCAATAAAATCAGGTGAAATTGATTTTGATGGTTGTATTTTTGATTCAAATACAGCGACCCATGGACCCGCCATTTATGTAGATATGGATACAAGTGTTTCTTTTTTGAACTCTGTTTTTGCCGGAAATTCTTCAACGAATAATGGTGGTGCAATTGTTGCAGATGGTTATGTGGACATAAAGAATTGTTCATTTGGAGAAAATGCTGTAACAGATGGAGCGGGAGCGGCTATATGGATAACTTCAAATGGTTCGGCAAATATTGACAGCAGTATTCTTTGGGGAAATACGGATACAGTAAGTAATACTCAAATCTTGAATGAAGGGTCTCTTTATGCAGGTTATAGTTGTGTTATGAACCTTAATCCTTTAGGGACAAACACCTCATCTGACCCACAATTCCTAAATGCCGCTTCCGTTGCGGGTGCTGACGGTTTCCCGTTTACAGAAGATGATGGCTTTTCTCTGGATTTCAGCAGTCCATCCATCAATGCTGCCAACCCAGGCAATACTGTAGATTATGATATTGCAGATACGCAAAGACCTCAAGGCACAGGAACTGATATGGGAGCATATGAGTACAGGAATAATATGGCACCTATGCTAACAGGTTTGGAAGTCTCTCCAATTGTTTACACCGAAGGAAATGGAGAAATTTTACTTACTGAACTTTTAACAATATCCGATGACTCCTCTACATTAGCAAGTGCAACAGTTAGTATTTCACCCTATAGTTTTAATGATGAACTATTATATAATGTTCGCTCAGGTATCACCTCAGAGTATACAGGTGGCGTACTAACACTTACTGGACCAGCAACAATAAACGAATTCCAGAC
>JAYEIY010000099.1:0-2670 GCA_034660375.1 Verrucomicrobiota bacterium | reverse complement strand
ACTTGCCATCTTTGTAGGAGCTACTGATATTCCAAGAGATATAGATAGCGGAATTATTCTTATTTATTTGACCAAACCCCTGCGGAAGAGTTATTACATCTTAGGTAAATATTTTGGTATGGTTATGATATGTTCCATCTTTTTCTTTGTAGGTGAAATATCAATCCAGATTGGTCATTTTATAAATACATCTGAGCTTTATTCTTTCGAGTCCTTTTTTCGACAACTTTGTCTAGTTAGTTCTTTTTTTCCTCTTGTTGCGATGACCTGTTCTATTTCATGTATTTTTCCTGACTTCAGCGCCATGATTATAAGTGTGATATATTTAATTTTTGCAATATCGCTTAGTTCTATTCCTCTTTTGCTGGAAATGCTTCCCCAAAGCCTTGGTATTGATTCCTATGTCATGTTTATTTATTACTTTTTTCCAAATTTTATATTTTATTTCCAATCATTTGAAGCAACTAGCTTTGTATCAGTAGCTCTTCTTTTCTATTCATTTTCTATATCATGTATTTTTCTCACAATGGCTACATGGCATTTTCGCAATAGAGATATTTCTTAGTATTTTGTATTTCGTATTGCGTATTTCGTATTTCGTACCACGCATTACTCTTCTCCACATCAAAGAAAACTTTAAAATTACTTCTACTTCTGACTGGAAAATAAAAATAAATAAATTACATTGGTTAGTGAATTTTTTTATTAAAAAAAAGGGCTATGCAGAGATAAATAAATTTTTGAAAAATAAAAATAAAGCTCTAAATATATTTTTACTGCGTTTTCTCGGTTAAACGGTTAACGCTCAATCATAAATGGTAGTCAAAAATGCTTACAAAAAAACAAATACAGCACATGGCAGATATTATCGTTGAGAAATTCCACCCGGAAAAGATTATACTCTTCGGGTCCTATGCCCGTGGTGATGCAACCGAAGATAGTGATGTGGATTTTATTGTTATTAAAGATACATATAATGATGTTCGCGAAGAGGCTGTTAATATTATGAATGAAATGTGGGATGTTCCTGTTGCAACAGATATTTTTGTTAGAACTAAAGAACAGTTTGCTCAAGAAAAAAAATATTTTTGGTCTGTTTTTGCAATTGCTGATAAAGAGGGAGAGATTCTTTATGAACAAGTTGCATAAAAATACTGACGCATGGAAAAAAAAAGCAGAAAATGATTTAACTGTTGTTTCTGATTTATTTGATAGTGAACATGATCTCTTTGATATTATCTGTTTTCATGCTCAACAGGGTGCCGAGAAATATTTGAAAGCATTGATGGTTGATAATGGTTTAACGCCTCCAAAAATACATGATTTAGGACAATTGTTAAAATTGATGAAAAAATTGTTTCCTGAGATTAAAGAATTATATAGTAATGCAAATTGGTTGTCTCGATTCGCAGTAGAATCTAGATATCCATCCGCATTGGATTTATCAATAACAAAACAAGACACACAAAAAGCAAAAAATATTGCCGAAAAAATAAAAATATTCTGCTTGAAAAAAATGGAGAATAATTATTAATTATTAATTATTAATTATTAATTATTAATTAAACCATTATAGCATTAAGTCCGTTAGCAGTAATATTCGTGTTTTTTATGGCAAGACTTTTTTAGACATCAAATTATCTCTTTATATATTAAGGAGATAAAAGTTTTTTTGAAATCCAATTTTTACTGCTTTTTTTCGACAGAATTATTTTTTCTAATTCTTTTGATTAAAAGTAGTTAATTATTCCCGCTCTACGAGCTAAGAAATATTTGCATTCGCAAATACCGTTCGGGGACTCACTTTCCTGTTACTTAATTATTCTGTCACTTAATTATTCTGTCAATTTATTGTTCTGGCATCTCCGAGGCCGAAAAGCAGTTAACCATGAAGACCATGAAGAGCATGAAGACCATGAAGAGCAGTTAACCATGAAGAGCATGAAGATTTATTGAAAATGAACGGATAACATATACTTTCGCATCTTCGCACTTTCAACCTTTTTTATAGATAAACTACAAATCCTGTCCACGGATTACACGAATGAACACGAATGATAAATACCCCTTTGAAAATTAGCATAATTCGTTGATAAAAAAGCAGTTAGTACTTTGGCATCTCCGAGGCCGAAAAGCAGTTAACCATGAAGACCATGAAGACCATGAAGACCATGAAAACCATGAAGACCATGAAGATTTATTAAAAATGAACGGATAACATATACTTTCGCATCTTCGCACTTTGAACCTTTTTTATAGATAAACTACAAATCCTGTCCACGGATTACACGAATGAACACGAATGATAAATACCCTTTTGAAAATTCGCATAATTCGTTGATAAAATGCAGTTCTGTAGTTGCACTTACCGTAGACTGAATAAACAAGTCACAAGGCCAACACACAATATTCCAAATAAAATTATATTTAGAGCTTCAAAAAATAATTTAATGTGATAAAATAAAAATCTCACAGTTTTTGTAAAAAAAAACAGAAAAAACAGAAAAAAGCTGTAAGAAAACCAAAACATTCTGTATTTAATAATGAAGAATTAATAAATTGAAAACCTGTATTTCTTCATGGTCTTCATGTCCTTCATGGTGAAAAAAGCATTAAAAACCTGTATTTCTTCATGAATTTTATATTATCATGGTGAAAATAACATAAGGA
>JAYEIY010000098.1:0-2678 GCA_034660375.1 Verrucomicrobiota bacterium | reverse complement strand
AGATTATCTACTCATAGAGGAAAACTGTTTTTTCGTCTAATGCAGCAAGCTGTTACAAATAGAGCACCAGGAATTAAGGAATTATACAACATATAGTGGTAGGTTGAGTCAATCAGCCACCCAGTTTACGAAAAAGAAAAAAACAAACAATCTATATATGTTACAGACGATGCATTACAAAAACTGCAAAAATCTTTACTGAAAGAAATAAGCAAACTCCGTTTTGGAAAAGAAGGTTATATTTTTGTAAACAAATTAAATGGAGATGCCTTAGTCTCCAATGGAAAAATCTTCGATGGCAGAAAAAAATTTTGGGAACTTTTTGATAAGAATCCTGAAAAGATTAAAAAGATTTTTCGAAAAGAATATAAAGCCTCTCTAAAACCTGCTGGAGACTATATTTATTATTCATGGCAAAAACTGACAGATTTCCAAAAAGAATCTCCAAAAATTTCTTTTATCCATTCAGTTCCAGAATGGAACTGGATTATTGGAGCGGGAGTTTATCTTGATGACATAGAAGATGATATTGCTTTTCTTCAAAACAAATTATATAATCGCATTAAAACAGAATTAATTCATTTTATCTATATTGTCCTAGGCATTCTTATTATATTTAATTTAATCTTGCGTCAATTTATAAAAAAATTGAAAAATGATTTTGACATTCTTTCTTCATTTTTTATTCATTCGGCATATTCAAATGTTAGAATAAGCAGAGAACTTCTTGAATTTTGTGAACATGACCAAATAGCTAAAAATGCAAACAAAATGCTAGAAGATAAAATCAATGCCCAAAAAGAGATTCTGAGAGAGAAAAAACTTTTACAGGAAAGTGAGGCAAATCTTCGTTCCATATTTGAAGCAGCAGAAAATGTCGCCTTTTTAAAAACTGATTGCAATGGTGTGAACTCAAAAATACTTGACTTCAGTCCAGGAGCAGAATTGATTTTCGGCTATAAAAAAGAGGAAATAATTGGAAAACCTATAGCTATCTTGCATAACGAAGAAGATATCAAAGAAATCCCTAAAATTCAAGAAATGATGAGTATTGGCAAAAAAGGATTTTCTAGAGAATCCATTCTAATAAGAAAGTCTGGAAAAGAATTTCCTGCGTTATTCACAACGTATCCAGTTTTTGACAAAGAGAAGAAAATGATAGCAACGATTGAAGTATCCATAGATATTACCGAACGCAAAGAAATAGAAGAAGAACTGCAAAAGATGACAAATATAAAGAGTATAGGACTTTTAGCAGGAGGGATTGCTCACGATTTTAACAATATTCTTACCAGTGTATTTGGCAATATGTTTTTAGCAAAATCGAAACTTCCAGAAAACCACCCTGCTGCTGCGTTTCTTGAAGAATCAAAAAAATCAATGGAACGAGCTAAAAATCTTACTACACAACTACTTACGTTTTCAAAGGGTGGTAGCCCAATAAAAAAAGACATTTCTCTGCAAACATTAATAAAAGAAACTGTAATATTTAATCTTTCGGGAAGCAAGATAAAACCTGCTTTTGAATTCCATGAAAATTTATGGCTGGCTAAAGCAGATCAGAAACAAATGGAACAGGTTTTTTCCAATTTAACAAGAAATGCAAAGGAAGCAATGTCGAATGGTGGAGATCTCTATATTGAAGCTGAAAATATAGATGATATTGAAAAATTACCATACGGAGTGAAAGAAGGGAAATATATTCTCATAAAATGCATAGATAAAGGTATAGGTATAAAGAACAAATATCTTCACAAAATATTTGACCCATATTTTACAACTAAACGCACCGGGCATGGACTTGGATTAGCAACAACATATTCCATTATAGAAAAACATGGTGGTAAAATTATGGTAGATTCTGAAGAAAAAAAAGGAACAACTTTTACTATCTACCTACCCGCAACAGATTCTAAACAAATAGAATTAACTGATCAATCAGATAAAACAACTGAAAAAACAAAACAAAAAGCAGAAATACTTGTAATGGATGATGAAGAAATGATTGCTAAACTAGTCAAAGATATTCTAAAAAGCGTTGGTCACTCTGTAACGATTACTCATAATGGTGAAGAAGCACTAAAAATATACAAAGAAAAAATGAATTCAGAAAAACCTTTTGATGCAGTTATTCTAGATCTTACTATCCGTGGAGGAATGGGAGGAAAGGAAACAATAAAAGAACTCTTAAAAATTAATCCAGAAATCAAAGCAATAGTTTCCAGTGGATATGCAGATGATCCAGTACTTACTAATTATCCTCTGTATGGTTTTAAAAGTGTAATAGAAAAACCATATTCTTTAGAAGAACTTAAAAAAGTGATAACCAAAGTACTTGCTTGACAAACAGTTGTAATTAGACCCTACACGAAAAGTTTTTTTTAAAAGCAAAAACCTTTTAGTACCAGTGCGCCAACGGCGCGCAATATATCAGCCTATGGTAAGCAAAGCGCAGCCATAGGAAGCGCAACCAAAATATGTATAATAAAAATTCCAGCGCGCCAACGGCGTGCAATATATCAGCCTATGGTAAGCGAAGCGCAGCCATAGGCAGCGCAGCCATAGGAAATATGTATAATAAAAATTCCAGCGCGCCAACGGCGTGCAATATATCAGCCTATGGTAAGCGAAGCGCAGCCATAGGAAGCGCAGCCATAGGAAGCGTAGCCATAGGAAGC
>JAYEIY010000097.1:792-13331 GCA_034660375.1 Verrucomicrobiota bacterium | reverse complement strand
TTAAGTTGCTAATATGTTTTCTTTTGAGCAAGAAATTTAAATTACCGAGCAACTACTTTCCCTTTCTTTAGTAAAAAAGGGAATCTGAGTTGCGTGTTCGTCAGCCTCAAACCGATGAGTTCTGTATTTAATATATTTACTCTGTTGAACTGAATAATTTTATCTGTTCTGACAATATGCTTAAAATTCCAAGAAACTATAACATTTGCTCTTTCATAAGTTGCAATAGCAATATGCAGTGCATCTTCATACCATTTTGGTGTTAATAGATTTTCATTAATGTATTTATTCGCAAGTTCTTTCTCTTTTTCATTAACTTTCAGAAGAATAATATTATCATCGGGGATAGTACTAAGAATGTTTTGAACTTTTTCAGGTGCCGGTAATAACTCTTCTAATACAATATCTGATACAAGTCCAATAATCTCTCCGTTTCTTATTTTATCAAAAAACTTTAGAGAGTATTTTTCAAACTCATCATCAAAACACCCACCAAAGACGGATGTGTCAATATAAACTTTGATTGGAGCTAAATTCATTTTATTCTTAATATTTAAAAATAAGTATTTTAATTCTACTGTTCTCTTTTATCTTTATATTATATCTACAAACATCTAGTATTGCAATAGTTTTGTCTATTTTTTATCAATTAATTCTGTATTGCTTCTAGGTAACCGTTTAACTTAGAGTTAGAGCGTACCTTTAGCACGCATGGGTGGGGGGGTATAAGACCCTAGGGTTGCACTCTGTTTACCCTAGGCTAATATAGCCCAGTCATTCAGGCTGAAATGCTAAGCTAAATGGTTGCGCTTCTAGGTTGTCTAAGCTGAAGATTCGTGATTTAATTGCTTAACTTAAAAAGCAATTCCCCAATTCCTCAATTCTGCAATTCCTCAATTCTGCAATTCCTCAATTCCTCAATTCCTCAATTCCTCAATTAGACTTGAAAAATCGGGGATACATTTTTCTTTGGTTTTTACTGTTGGGATGGATATTATGGGGGATTGGATTTTGAGTTTTTTCATATAATCAGAAAAGATATTTATCGAATCAGAAATGATTTCTGGTTCAGAAGGAATAAATTCATTGTATATCATTCCTTGGACAGAAATTCCTCTACTTGCTGCAATTTCAAGAGTCATAAGTGTATGATTAATGCTGCCGAGTTTTGCCGAAGTCACAATTATTATGGGATAATTTTTTTCTGTAACATAATCCAGCAAAAGTAAATCTCTAGTCAATGGAACACATAATCCGCCGACACCTTCAATAATTACATATTCGTATTGAGATTGGAGTTTCGATGTTGCCAGTGCAATTTTTGATACATCAATTTGTTTATTTTCAAGGCTTGCTGAGAGATGTGGAGAAGCTGGGAATTCAAAGATATATGGACAGGTCAGTCCTGTTTTATCTACATTTTGAAGAGGTATTTCCATGATTTGTCTATGGATATCAATATCTTCAGAGCTTTCTTTGCAGCCTGTTTGGGAAATTTTCTGAGTAATTACTGATTTTCCTGTATTCTGCAGATAAGCGGCAAGTAATCCGGTAGCATAGGATTTTCCTACGTTGGTATCTATTCCTGTAATAAAAACTGTTGGCATTTTAATTTTTCTCCATAAGGCAAAATATTGGATTATAGGTAAGTTTTAGACCTTTTTCGGTTTTAAATAAACTTTCATATTGATTTTCAAAATTTCTGAGTTTTTCTTTTGTCCAGACAGATGACTGAATTCCGGTTACACCTGTTTTTTTCAAGTGTCTTAATACATCAAGAGGAGTGTCAAAGAAAAGTTCTTCTGTTTTTTCAAAAACGGATACTCTGGGGAAGGAATCTATTAGGATTGTTTTAAGTGTGGTTGTGGAAAGATATTCGAGAGATGCATTGGTTATTTCTGCTACTTCTTTTAGGTTTTTTTTCCCAAAAGTTGTAAATGCAATTATTCCTCCTGAGTTTAAATGTCTTTTAAGTTTTTCAATAAGAGAAGTCAGGTTAGTAAGCCATTGAAAAGTTGCATTAGAGATAATTAAATCCAGTTCTGAAGGAATATCAATTTGTTCAATATCTCCTTCGAGAAAGATCTGATTACATGCAAAATCTTTGGTTATATCTTTTGCTATGTTAGCGGATTCAGAAACAAGATCATTTGTGAAAAAGTTGTCAATCTTAAAACTTTTTATTAATTGTTCTGTTAATGTTCCGGCACCAATCCCAATCTCTAGAACATTTTTGAAAGCATTTTCTTCAAACATTTTAGAAACGTTTTCTAGGAGAATTTTTACCATTTGAGATTGGATCGGAGCATTTTTCTTGTAGGATTCCAGGCTTTTGCGAAATCTATGAGCCACAAGTTTTTTGTTAAGACTCTTATTAAGTTTTAAATCTACATTTTTATCAGTTCTTATCATTTCTTATGTTCCTCCAGATCGTTCCAGTTGTTCCAGCAAAAAAAAGGTATATGTGGTGCATTAAGTAGGGAATATTTTGTTTTATTTTTCTTCCAGTAGTTAATCTGATTTTTGCTTGGTATAATCTTGTCTTTATTTCCAATAATTGCATCATCATAAAAATTGCCACGATTAATTGCGTAGTCCGCAACGATATATTGTTGTAGAAGTTTTAATTCTTCTTTTTGATCTTCTGCATTCCTTTGAGAAACAAAAGGTGTAAATTGTTTAAAAGTATTGCGGTCTGCGCACATACGACGACGAAATTTTATTTTTGTTTTTTGTGAATATGTATCCAGTGTGGCCTGATAAATCTCGGGAGGGATTCCATATTCAGAATCAATAGGTTTTCCCGTACCATTAAGTGCAATTTTATGGCTGAATTTTATATCTTTTTGAGAGAGTACTTTTTCTGCAACCCATACCCCGAATGACCATGCAATAAGAGTTGTTTTTTCATAAAGTTCACATAATTCATCTAATGCGACCGGTAATGTTAAATCTTTGTAATCATAAAACATCAGAAAATCGTCAGAATTCTTACTGTTGAGGATTCTGCAAATTCCTCCGTCCATCCCCCAGCCATTGAAGAACAGAATGAGGCTTTTATTATTATTTTTTGCTATCCATTTATGCTTCATCGAAGACACTTCAATAATTTGTCCAGTTGTTCCCACTCTATTTCTGTTGTCATAGAAATCCTGAGACGAGCTGTTCCCTGAGGCACCGTGGGAGGACGTATAGGAAAGATACGAAATCCATTTTTACGACACTTCTTAGCTAAATCTATAGTCGCTTTGTCAGCTCCTACGATAAAGGGGATAATTTGGCTCTCACCACTAATTTTGCAGAATTTACTAAGATTCTGGCGGAATTTTAAAGACAATTCGGCAAGTCTTAGCCTTTTTCCATTCATTAATGGAATCTTTTTTATAATAAATAAATTCCAATTTACAACAATTGGGGGTAATGCCGTAGTAAAAATAAAGGATCGCATTTTATTTATCAAAAAATCACGAACAATATTATTCGTAATAGTATATGCTCCAATTGAAGCAAGCGCTTTTCCACAGGTTCCGATAATCATGTCAATATCCTGCATTACTTTTTGAGATTCACATATCCCGCAACCATTTTTTCCAAAGACCCCTACTGCATGTGCCTCATCAACAATCAAAAATGCATCATATTTTTTCTTGATCTCAACCAATTTCCGTAGATCTGCTATATCTCCATCCATACTGAAGACAGACTCTGTTATAATAAAAACTCTTTCATAATTTGATCTTTGCTTAGAGAGAATCTTTTCAAGCTGTTCGTAATCACAGTGTCTATAGCGTTTAAATGCACAGTCTGCTAACCTTATACCGTCAATTATGCTCGCATGATTTAATTTATCCGATAAAATAAGATCTTTTCGCCCTGCAAGCGCGGGCAAAATCCCAATATTTGCATGGTATCCACTGTTGAAAAATAATGCAGCTTCTGCATTATAGATTTTTGCCAACTCATTTTCAAGTTCAAGATACAAAGAATGATTTCCTGTAAGTAAGCGAGATGACGAAGCTGACATTGAATACTTTGAAGAAATAGTCTTGTCAGTAATTCCCGAGTAGAACTCTTCCAGTAAATCTTTGTCAGAGGCCAAGCCCAGGTAGTCATTTGAAGATAGATTTAAAAGATTCATATCCTCATTTTCTGCAAGATTTCGTAATCGTCCGTTATTGCGGAGTCCGCAAAGTTCATTTTCTAATTTTTTGTAGATACCTGACATATAGTTTCTTTTATTACCTTTATACTTCTGTCAATTATAATATCAATTTCTTCAATAGTTACATTTAGTGGTAAACACCAATAGATTACCTCACCAATTGCACGCAATACCAAGCCATTTTTGAGTGAATTGCGATATATTTTTAATCCTATCCTGGTCTCAGCAGAAAATAGTTCTTTTTCTGCACGACTTTTTACTATATCAATAGCACCATAAAATCCAAGAAATCTGATGTCTCCGACAAAATCATATTCTTTCAGTTCTCTCAGACGTTCATGAAAATATTCCATAGCTACACTATTAGATTTCGGAAGATTCTCTTCTTTCAAAATTTTTATTGTTGCATTTGCAGCTGCGCAGGCTAACGGATTTGCAGTATAACTGTGCCCATGAAAGAATGTTGACATAAAATCTCCGTAAAATGCCATAAATATTTTTTCATTGGTTAAAGTGATTGCCATAGGCATATATCCACCCGTGAGACCTTTTGCAACAGCGACTATATCTGGAGTAAAGTCCGCAGCCTGTTCAAATGCAAACATTGTTCCTGTGCGTCCAAATCCCGTTGCCACTTCGTCACAAATGACTAAAATGTCATTTTTTTCGGCAAGTTTTTTCAGTTCAGTCAGGTATTGGGGATGATAGATTCGCATACCTGAAGCACCTTGTATAAGGGGTTCTACAATAACAGCCGCAATCTCATCGGCATGTTCTTCCATGACTTTTCGCATTTGTTCCAGAGATGCAGGATCAAAATCCTCATTACGAGCATCATAAGTAAATTCTGATTTTCGCGGATGCTCATAGGGTGCTGGAACTATATAGGAATCAAACATCATGGGTTTGTAGATTTTATGATATATATCTACTCCTCCCACGCTTGTTGCACCCATCGTGTCGCCGTGATATGCATTATTAAACATCACAAATTTAGTTTTATCTTTTTTTCCTATATTCTGCCAATATTGAAATGCCATTTTTAAAGCTACTTCTATGGCTGTTGAGCCATCATCGGAAAAGAAAAAACGTGTATAAATATCGGGTAATATAGAACGCATATTCTCAAAGACTTCTGCTGCGTATGGGTGAGTAAAACCTGAGAAATTAACGTGTTCTATCAGAGAAAGTTGTTTGATAATTGCAGCATTAATTCGCTCGTCGCAATGTCCAATAACGCTAGTCCACCACGATGAAATGGTATCATAGTATTCATTTCCGTCCGCATCATATAATTTGATGCCTTTTGCATGTGTAATAACAACCGGATCAACATTTTCATAATCTTTCATCTGAGTAAATGGATGCCAGGAGTATTTGCGATCTACGTCAACTACGTATTGTCTATCTTTGTAAGGATTCTTATTCATTTGATTTATTTTATTATTGTTATTATTGTTATTATTGTTATTATTGTTATTATTGTTATTATTGTTATTATTGTTATTATTGTTATTAAAAATTTTTAAGTTCATTAATAAAAAGGATATCATCAGAGGTTTTTCGTCCTCTAGTTGTGAGATATCCACCGGTAAGCATTCCATTGGCACCGGCAAGCATCAAAAGCCCTTGAAAGTCCTTCATCTTTGTTTCTCTGCCGGCAGCAAATTTTATTGTCTTCGATGGGTTTATTAGTCTGAATAAAGAAAAGATCTTTGCAATATTAGCAGTTGGGACGGGAATTTCTCTTTCAAGAGGAGTTCCAGCAATTGGGATAAGTACATTCAGAGGAATTCCATCTACATCAAGATCTTTTATGGCAAAGGCCATTTCTATGTCATCTTCCAGGGTTTCTCCAACGCCAATGATTCCTCCACAGCAGACTTTTATTCCATACTTTTGCAAAAGTTTTACGGTTTTTATTTTATCATCCACTGTATGGGTATTGGCGATAAGTTCTGCATATTTAGATGGTGCGGTTTGCAAATTGATATTATAGTGTGCAATTTCCTTTTCTGCAAGCAAGCGTGCTGTTTTGTCAGATAGGATACCTATGGAAGCACATATTTTCATTCCATCGCATCGTTCTTTTATGAGATCCACTGTTTTCAGAATCTGGATAAATTCATCATTTACATCTTGATATCCGGTCCCGCTTGTAACAATTCCAAAGTGATTTACACCATTTTTATAGGCTATATTTGCTTGTTCAAGAATTGTTTCAGGCTTCATCAGGTCATAGCTTTCAATTTCTACATTATGATGTGCGGACTGCGCACAAAATCTACAGTTTTCTGGGCATATTCCCGATTTTGCATTTATAATCGAGCATATATGAATCCCGTTAGTAAATTTATTTCTTACCTTATTTGCCAGTGACAAAAGATCCAGAATATCCTCTCCTTTTACATCTTGACCTATTTTAAATGCAAGTTCTTGAGTAATTCCTTCTCCCGATCCCTCAAGAATGCGATATGCCTCCATTATATGTTTATTAATCATCTGTTTTGTCCTTTTTGTTTTTAAGCGTCAACCGTCCTTAAACGGTCAACGGTTAACGGTTAACGGTTAACGGTTAACGGTTAACGGTTAACGGTTAACGGTCAACGGTCAACGGTCAACGGTCAACGGTCAATGGATAACGGTCAACGGTCAACGGATAACGGTCAACGGATAACATGTACATCGCCGGAAACTATTTTCTGTATTGTATTATCTTCTTTTTTAAGAAGCAGTTCTCCTGAGAAGGTTATTCCAAGCGGGGTACCGGTGATAATTTTATTGAAATATTTTATTTTTATTTTTTTCCCTATCAGGCATGATTCTTTTTCCCATTCATCTTTTATTGAACCGAGATCATTATCTTTCAACCATTTGTTATAGGTTTGTTCAAAATCATTTAATATTTCAGAAAGCAACTTGGCACGGGCAGTTTTTTTCTTGGTTTCAATGAGTATTGAAGTTGCGGAGTCCGCAATTTCTTCTGGGAAATCGTTTTTTTCTGTATTTATATTAAGTCCAATCCCAAGTATAACATGGTGAATACAGTCAGATTCAGATTTCATCTCACAGAGAATACCTGCAAGCTTTTTGCCATCAACAAGAATATCATTCGGCCACTTTATTTTAGAATCTAGATCAGGAAAAAGTCTCTTTAAAGTTTTTTGCAGAGATACGGCTGTTATTATTGCAATTTGCGGAGTTCGCAATGGCGTTATAGGGGGGCGAAGTATTATGGAGAAATATAGGTTTTTGCCTGGCGGAGAATCCCATTTTCGCTGCATTCGTCCACGTCCGCATGTTTGGGAGTCGGCAACAATGACTGTTCCTGTTTCGGCATCATCAATTGCTAATTCTGAGGCAGTTTGGTTAGTTGAATTCAGTGAGTCTCTGAAAATAATTTTCCAGTTTACATGCTTATTATTCGTTCTTATTTCATGGGGCAGGGGGAGTTCTGTAATAGATTCAAGCGAATATCCCTTCCTTGAGACAGATTTTATTGAATAACCAAGTTTTTTGAGTTTATTTATGTGTTTCCAGACTCCTGTGCGGGAAATATCAAGTTTTGAAGAAATATCTTCTCCTGAGATATAATTTTCTTTAGACTTCAGTATATTCAGAATGTGTAATGTTGTTTTGTCCATAAGTTATCCGGATTTTTTTTGTTAACCCAAATTTAATGAAAGGTTGACAATAGTCAAATAGGAATTGTAAGATTAAAATAGAAAATATTTTGGTTGTAGATTTACAGAATGATTAATGAGAAGAAAACTGAAGGGAATGATTCGAATATAATTCGTCAGATTTATTTGATGAGTTGGCCGAATATTATACTTGCTTTGCTTGATACTTCTCAGGGGTTGGTTGATACTCTGATGGTGAGCAAGTTAGGTGTAAGTGCTATTTCGGCTATAGGCTTAAGTCGTCAGATTTTGTTTATTATTATGGTAGCTGCGCTTGGTGTTACGGGAGGAGTTATTCCGATTATAGCCCAGGCGTATGGAGCTAAAAAGTATTGCAGGGTTTGTAATGCTGGAAAGCAGGCTATTCTTCTTATGTTTTTTCTAGGTACTATTTTGGGAGTTTTATGTTATAGTTTAAGTTCTCCTGCTCTGAGTTATCTTGGCGCAACCGGCGAAATTGCAGAGCAGGGCAATATTTATTTAAAGACTCTTGCGGTAGGAACTTTATTTCTTCTTTTGAATTTCACTTTTTCTTCTTTATTTAGAGGGATAGGAGAAATGAAGATACCTCTAGTTATTTCTATCATAGTTCATACAATTAATATAGTAGGCAATTATGTTCTTATATTTGGAGTGGATCCGTGGATTTCACCAATGGGAATTCTTGGGGCTGCGGTTGCAACTGTGGGAGCTAGGATTATTGGATGTTTTATTGGTTTTTTTATGTGGAATTCATTTGTAAAAAAAATAACTAACTGTGCTTGTCCTAGCAAAGATTTTATTCCCGATTTTTCTATAATAAAGCAACTTTTGCATATTGGAGCCCCGGTATATTTTCAAGCTCTTGCCCGTAGCAGTGCACGTATTGTTTTTTACCGTATTTTGGCAATGGGGGGACCGATTGTACTTGCGGCGGGAACGATATGTTTTCAGATAAGAATGTTGCTTATTATGCCTGCTTTGGCGATGAGAACTGCTGTAACAACTCTTGTAGGACAGTCTATAGGCAAAAATAAATACCGCAGAGCCGAAAAGATAACATTTCAGGCAACATTCTGGGGAGTTTCGATTCTTACTGCTATCAGTATTGTTATGTTTATTTTTTCAAGAGATATTGTAAATTTAGTTTGTATATTTGCGGACTCCGCAGAGAAAAAGGATGTTATAGACATTGGGATTGTAATGTTGAGAATTGTACTCTTCTCGCAGATTTTTGCAACAGTGGCAATTGTTGTCAGTGGTGCTTTAGTTGGGGGAGGGGACACGAGGCCTGGTATGAAATATACTTTAATTGGGGAATGGCTGATTATGCTACCTTTGGCATTTATTCTGGTAAGTTTCAAAGGCTTGCATCCTGGAATGCTTTTTATCCCCTGTTTTTTTTCTGCATTGATTCAAATGGTTCTTTGTATTCGCAGATTTCGTAAAAAAGTCTGGCAGAGGAAGTTGTAATATATAGACCCTGCACAAAAAGTTTTTTAAAGAGCCAAAAACTTTTCGCACAGGCTCGCATGAGTTCAAAATCAGAGAGTTTGAACTTTATTTGAGATGAATACTAACTCGTTAATAATGATTTTAAGTCTTATTTGTTCAAAAAACAACTGCAAACAGAAACAGACAGTGTGCGAAAAGTCTTTGAGCGAAACGAAAAAGGCTTTTCGTGCAATGTCTATGTATTAATTTTGTATCTTAAAAAGTCTTGCCATAAAAAACACAAATATTACAGTAAGGGATTAAGAAAGTAGGTTTTGAAATAATCCTACTTGAAATTTCTAATTCGCAGATTAAGCTAGGCAATATTTTGAATGATTACTATAAAATAGGAATAAAAAAGATAAAGATTAAAATTAAAGATCCAAATAAATATGTTTTACTCAAATAAGAAAATAAAGTTACTTTTGCTTGTCTCATTTCTATGTCTAAGTGGATTTACTCATTCGCAAATCAGCAAATAAAACTCAAAAAAGGCTGGAACCTTATCAGTATCCCATTGCGCAGTACGCAAACGGTCAATGAACTCTTCTCTGAACTCAAAGAAGGCTCTCTCTGGGGATTTGAGAATGACCAATATCTACGCATTGAAGATTCAGACACCCTCCAACCAGGAAAAGGATACTGGATATACGCCAAAACAAACGGATTTTCCCCCGAAATAACCGGAGTAACCGTCAACCCTGACCTTGATATAACCACAAACAAATGGTCGCTCATCGGTCTCTCCGAAGGAAGAGAATTCAACTTTAATAAAAGATGTAAATTGTGGAAATGGAAAGACTTATGCTATCAAGCAATAGACTCCAAAAATACGGAACAAAATGCAGGATATTGGAGCAAAATCCTTGCCGTAAATATAATCAACTCTCTTAAAGCCCCAGAAAATTTTTCATTCAACAGTTGGATAACCAAGACCGTTCTGCCTCCAAACAATAATTTTCAATCCACACTCCCATTTAGAAAATTTTCCCTCAAGAATGCTGAAGGAAAAACTCTGAAAAACTCTTTTACTGATGAAGAGGGAGCTTTCACTAACTCCGCAAAATGCTTTATCGGTGAAAAAATCTCCCTTGACTGGCTTTCTGCGGATTCCGCAAATACCAGAACTGACTCTGACGCAGACGGAATAGCAGACTCCATAGATGATTTCCAGAAAATTCACAATTAGCATCTAAACACTTTTTTCCGTCAGAAAACTCTTCTGCCCGCCTTTTTTTCGAAGACTCCTGGCCGAAACGCGGAGATTATGATTTCAATGACCTCGTTATTGATTACAACGCCTGCGAATATCGTAATTTCGAAGGAAAAACAAAAGTGTTACTGCTAACTCTACATCTTCTTGCTGCAGGAAGTTCAGACTCATTTGCTCTCGGACTCAAACTTTCCGTTTCTCCAAATTATATATCATCATCAAAAAAGTATATTAATGGAGTTCTTTCCGAGGATTTACCGATAGAGGAAGGACATTCCGATGAAACTGTCATTATATTTACAGAAGATTTTATTGATAATTTTGTGCCTTCCTCTTCGTTGCCTGTAAATACAATTGCCGATTCTGCACTGAATGTAGGGTTTACATTTAGGATAGAAATAGAATTTGCCGCTCCAGTTGAACTCTCCTGGCCATACAGTCCATTTATCTATAAAACATCAGAAAATCCGCTTCAGAGAAACGAAACATTTTTTATTGACTATTCTCCGAGTGAATTTGCGGACTCCGCACTTTTTGATACGGAAGACGATTACTCTGTTCCTGAAGAAAATCTTTATTATCGTGATAAACATAATCTTCCCTGGGCATTGATGCTCCCTCCAAATTGGCAATGGCCTATAGAATCCGCAACTATTCTGAAAGCCTATCCCCATTTCATAGACTGGGTACTTACAGGCGGTGTCGCTGGAAGAGACTGGTGGAAATCTCCCAACAAAAACTTTATTTGGAGTTCCCCAGATGACTCAGATAATGACACGCTTCCCGATGCATGGGAATTGCAATATTTTGATAATCTTGCGCAGTCCGTAAATGATGACCCCGATGAAGATTCTCTCATGAATATAGATGAATATCTAAATACAACTGACCCTACAAATCCCGATACAGACGCAGACGGAATACCAGACGGCTGGGAAGCACAATATGCCCTGGATATGAAAAGCAATGATTCTCAGAACGATCCCGACAATGATGACTTGACTAATCTTGCGGAGTACGCAAATTCCACAGATCCAAATAATCCAGATACAGATGCAGACGGATTACCCGACGGATGGGAAGTCGAGAATAATTTCAATCCACTCTCTGTAGCAGATGGATATGCAGACGACGATAATGATTTTCTCTCAAATAGAGAAGAATACAAAAATTCTACAGATTATGACAATCCAGATACCGACGGCGATGGACTGACCGATTTTGAAGAAATAATGACCTACCATACAGATCCGTTGCAAATAAGCTCTTTCCCCCTTGTTAACAATAAGGAACAGTATACAAATTCACAAACTGTTTCTATCAAAACATTTGGTCCAGAAGCAACAGGAATACGTGTCTCTCTTAATCGTGATATGACAGACTCAACTCTTTTTCCCAATGCAGGAACCGAAATAGTTGAATACACCCTCCCCGAAATTGACGGACAATATTTTATCTATATTGATTTCTATAAAAATGAAGAGTCTCAAAGCGATATTTTTACCTACAGAATAATCCTTGATACCCATGAACCTATCATTCAGATAGAAAGTCCTCTAGACGGAACAACTGTCCAGCAGTTATATGTTGATTTAAAAGCACAAATGAATTCCGGGGTACGATACGATAAACCCTGATTTTTAAGTGAAGATTATTCAAAATTGCGGAGTTAGCATATCTTCTATTGATTTTCCCCGCTAGGGAAAATCAATTTAAGCATTTTGACCTCAAAAGATCCTTTCTTTTGGAAAAAGAAATCATTCTATTGGAAAGAAAAGTTAAGGTGTTTGGAGAAGTGCTACATAGATCCTTTCTTTTGGAAAAAGAAATCATTCTATTGGAAAGAAAAGCTGAGGTATTTGGAGAAGTGCTACATAGTTAAATATCGGGATACGATACTATAAACTCTGATTTTTAAGTGAAGATTATCCAAAATTGCGGAGTTAGCATATCTTCTATTGATTTTCCCTAGTGGCGAAAATCAATTTAAGGATTTTGACCTCAAAAA
>JAYEIY010000097.1:0-692 GCA_034660375.1 Verrucomicrobiota bacterium | reverse complement strand
AACAATCTTTTCCCGAAAAATTCAAGCTCAACCGCTCCGCGTGTGTCGAGCGTTTCCCTAGTACTTCGTCACCTCCGGGGACGAGCACACAAAGTACACGTCCTCGGAGATGACGTACTACTAAAATGCCAGAGCTCCAAGTTATCGAGCAACTCAGATTTCCTTTTTTTTATCCATGATATTATTCCACCTCATCTAAGGTCAATTCTTAAAAAAGAATATCCGTTTTATCCCCACCGGTATAATATCGGGATACGATACTATAAACTCTGATTTTTAAGTGAAGATTATCCAAAATTGCGGAGTTAGCATATCTTCTATTGATTTTCCCTAGTGGCGAAAATCAATTTAAGGATTTTGACCTCAAAAACGGAGTTTTTAGCCCTCCGCTCGTTCCTCACTCCGGGGATATCGCTACCGCGGTAGCAGAGACCCCTGAAAAAACAATCTTTTCCCGAAAAATTCAAGCTCAACCGCTCCGCGTGTGTCGAGCGTTTCCCTAGTACTTCGTCACCTCCGGGGACGAGCACACAAAGTACACGTCCTCGGAGATGACGTACTACTAAAATACCAGAGCTCCAAGTTATCGAGCAACTCAGATTCCCTTTTTTTATCCAGGATATTATTCCACCTCATCTAAGGTCAATTCTTAAAAAAGAATCTCCGTTTTATCCCCACCGGGGATATTCACC
>JAYEIY010000096.1:0-2718 GCA_034660375.1 Verrucomicrobiota bacterium | reverse complement strand
AATTTTACCGCAATTTAAGAATTGTGCAACCCATTCAGGGTTGTAATTTCAGGAATATCCCTAAAACATAGGGCGATTGCCCTATGCTACGGTGAAATATCCCGTTGGGATATGGAAGGGGACTAACGCCAAGATTAGGTGCCGAGCTTGCGAGGTTACCTAAATCGACCTTGTTGTAGTTAAATTTTATTTTTTATTGAACTTTCAATACCACAAAGAACTTTGTCCTTTATGCTCTTTTTCGTTCTTTGCGAATTATCAGAAATCATTGCTAGAACAAATTCTTTTGGTTTTTTTTTAATTTTTAGGGACTACAACACCAAGATTAGGTGCCGAGCTTGCGAGGTTACCTAAATCGACCTTGTTGTAGTTAAATTTTATTTTTTATTGAACTTTCAATACCACAAAGAACTTTGTCCTTTATGCTCTTTTTCGTTCTTTCCGAATTATCAGAAATCATTGCTAGAACAAATTCTTTTGGTTTTTTTTTAATTTTTAGGGACTACAACACCAAACTCATGGGCGCCGGCTGTTTGGCGTCCCATGTAGTGACTTGTTGGTTTTTTATTTGTTTTTATTTTTAAATCTCTAAATTTACAAACGATTTTTGTTCTTGTTCTTTTTGCCCTTTTTGAATGATAGAGAACTTATCTACTCAGATTTTTCCCATTTTTTTTATTACTTTTCTAAACCAACGCTTGAATTCACTTACATTTTTTCGCGATAGCGGAAAAATGTTAAGTGGAATGATTTGTTCGCTTTGTTTTCTTTATTTAAATATTTGGTGATTTTGTATGAGCGTGCAAGAAGGATTGTCTTCTCTATCATTCAGATTTACTAAGTTGTAAACATCTTTCACTGTTTTTCCAATTGTTTGATTAACAGTGTCTAGTTTAGTTGAGTCCACTTCTCTCAGATATTCTTTCATCAACTCTCTATCATTTTGAATAATTAAGAAAATCTCGTTAGTGATTTTCTTATTCATTCTTCTTACGGCTTCTTCTGCAATTGTTTTTGCTGACATACTCATACTCCTATTTTTATTGACTTAATAATTTCATTTTTTGGGATTGAAACTCTTCTTGAGTTAAAATTCCTTTTTCTAGTAATCCAGCCAATTTTTCTAGTTGAGATGCTATATCTATTGTTCCACTGGAAACGACTTGAGTTGGTTGCTTTGATTGCCTGACCAAATCAGAAATCAACTGGGATAATTTAGGAGCATCTGCCTTTTGAATATTATCTATTTTTTTAGCTCCCCCCGAAGTAGAAACGGTTATAGATGCTAATATAAATCCCATAGAATGGGAAACGGCACTTATTTGACCATAATCCATTTCCATTTGCTTTAATCCATAAATCATTCCTTTATCTAAAAACAATAACCTTTGATTTGTTACAATAATCAACCAAGTATTACCGTCCAAAGTTCCACTGCCAAGCCCTTTTATGATTTCATCATCTCTTATTACCTCTGGTAGATATTTAATTTCTTTTTTAGTAAACCAAGTATCAATTGTACGTAAATCTGCAAGTTGCTTATTTATCCTCGGATTTGATGTATATGCTTTTATGTTTTGTTTAGGTTTTGATTTTTCTTTTGAAGGGACGTTCATTTTAGTTTTAGGCTTCGGGAATGGCAGAGCAGGTTTTGCAATCAATAATTGATTGGAGCATGAAGGACATTCTGCTTCTCGACCTATCCATTCTTCTTCTACTTCTATATTTTGACCACAACTAGCACATGTGATTTTGAAACTCATAGCGTTCTCCTTTTTTGAAGCGAACGATACGGTCAGCTGCGTTGTGCCCTAGAGCGACCATCGGGAGCGGCGGGATACAGCGTCAGCTGGACCGACTGGTTCGCATCAAATTCCTGATGTCTGGATGACCTTGTACTCCTCAAAACCGTCAAAGGTCATTTTCTCATAGGCGTGAGCAGTTTCTGATGCTTTCTCTTGGCTCAATCCCGTCTCAAGAACTTTATGAACAATCTCATCCTTTTCGAAGGCCCAGTACTTTGTCGCTTGGACTTGGTTGTCTCCGTGTTGGATTAGGCGCGTCTGGGGATCACGTGCGACTCCGAAGTAGATTGCTTTCTTGGTGTGGTTTACGAGCACGTATACTGAGTAAGCGTTCTTGCTAGCTTTGAGAGCCTCCAAGGCAACTCTGAGTAGTTCTTTGTTATCCATTGTGTTTCTCCTATTTCTCTGCGATTCCGTAATCATACGCGGTGTAGATCACCTTGTCCCACGTCCTGCTGATGGCCTCGCTGTCATTTGCTTCCCATGCAACAATATGAGCGTTGTAGGCCTTGACAAAATCCACTGGGCAGCCATCCAGAGGAATCTGGCGTAATCTGACAACGTATTTGCGCCGTGCTTCGTTGTCCCCGAATAGGGTTCCCCAGAAACCTGCTTCTTGGTAGCGCTTGTCTGAAATGCCATCATCGTAGCTCAGGGCACGGTCAATGGCGGCTCGTTGTGCCTCCCTATTGGGAACAAAAGCTTTGTAGCCGATGCCTAGCACTATAACTGCGACCAGAATCGCGATGATGATGTTCTTGTTTTCTTTCATTCCGTGTGTCTCCTTTTCTTGTGAACACCAAGATTAGGTGCCGAGCTTGCGAGGTTACCTAAATCGATTTGTTGTAGTTAAATTTTATTTTTTCTTGAACTTTAAATACCACAAAGAACTTTGTCCTTTATGCTCTTTTTC
>JAYEIY010000095.1:0-2726 GCA_034660375.1 Verrucomicrobiota bacterium | reverse complement strand
TGTGTGGCAACAAAGCAAATAAATGGAAACTCCTTGAAATCGTATTCGACGGAGTAAAAAGTAGTCATTTTTCAAGAGAATCTCTATCAGTTGTATATACCGCCGATATTAAAATATCTCAAAATGCCGACGAATATATAATAAAAAGACTCGAAGAAATAAGAAAAAAAGAGGGAAAAATCCCTGTCATACTTGTCACCGATGACGCTGGTCTTAGAAATGATGCATTTAATCTATGTTCTCATTTTATGAGTACATTCTGTTTCTATGACTATTTGACAAAAGACTAATACAAAACCTGAAACCGACGATTAATAACAATGGGCATTATGAAGGCTCCCCTACCCCCCATACCTCATACTTTTCAAACAATTCTCCCAGCTTAAAAAGCAATCCATCAAGAGAAAAACGATTTTCGCCTAGACAAAACAACGAATTGAGATTATATTCTCCTTACATTTGAGACTTTTTTTTAAATTTTTTTATTTTACTAAAAACAGGCTCAAGTACGCTATTATTCAAGAACATTTTGCAGTATAGAATTTGCTATATTATCTATTTTTTATTCCTAAAAAATAAAACAGAAATTGGGAAAAATATAATGTTTAACAAAAAAATATTCGTCAATGATGCTATTTGGAATTCTATGCCAATTGGAATCATTATAGTTGGTCTTGACAAAAAAATCCGATATATTAACAAAAAAGCACTCCAGATGATGCAAAAAGACTCCAGCGAAGAAGTTCTTGGATATATTTGTCATCAATTCATATGTCCAATGGAAGTTGGAGCTTGTCCTATAATTGATATGGGAGAAAAATGTATAAATAATGCAGAAAAAATACTGCTGAATGGTAGTGGGGGAGAAATTCCTGTCTTAAAAAGTGTTAATCCTATCAAAATTGACGATGAACCCTTCTTACTTGAAACCTTTATTGATATTTCCGAAAGGAAAAAAATGGAAGGAGAAATCAAAGAGGCAAAAGAGCTTGCTGAGGGAGCAAACAAGGCAAAAAGTGATTTTCTCGCTAATATGTCTCACGAAATTCGTACTCCCATGAACGGAATTATAGGAATGCTTGAATTGCTGACACAAACAAAATTGAAGAGAGAACAGAAAGACTACGTTGAAACTGCATCTATATCTGCAGACTCTCTACTCACCATTCTAAATGATATCCTTGATTTCTCAAAAATAGAAGCAGGAAAACTTGACATAGAATCAGTGGAGTTTGATCTCAGAAAACAAGTTGAACAATTAGGACGACTCTTAAGTATCTACGCCGAAAATAAAAACATCGAATTAATTGTACGATACAATCCAACTATACCCAAAAGATATATAGGAGATCCTCATAGAATTAGGCAAATCATTACAAATCTTGTAACCAATGCTATAAAATTCACGACTGATGGATACGTACTTATAGATGTTAATGGAATAATTAAAGGAGAAAATAAAGCTGAAATATCTATTTCAGTTAAAGATACAGGCACTGGAATTCCTAAAGAAAAGAGACAACATATCTTTGATAAATTTAGCCAGGCTGATGCTTCCGTTACAAGAGAATTTGGTGGGACTGGATTGGGACTTGCAATTTGCACATCTCTAGCTAAACTTATGAATGGAAAGATTGAGTTAACAAGTAAATTAGGTAAAGGCTCAAATTTTACTTTTATTATTCCCTTTGAAATTGCCAAAAAACAAGAAAAACAAATTATCCCAAAAATCAATGTCCAGAATTTAAACATACTTGTAGTAGATGACAATAAATTAAACTGCAGGATTATACGAGAATACTTAAAAATATGGAATATTAAATCCACTGAAGCTAATTCAGCCAAAGAAGCTCTGCAAATCATTGAAAAAAACCTTGCTGAAAAAAAGTTCTTTCATATTGCCTTGATTGACCACCATATGCCCAAAATAGATGGCGTAGAACTTTCAAAAATAATCAAAAAAGACAATAGATTAGTAGACCTTATCCTGGTAATGCTTTCTTCTTCGGATACACATTTGAGAGATGAAAAAGAAAAAAAATTATTTGCTGCATTCCATCCTAAGCCATTAAGAATGTCTCAATTCTTTAATACCATTCTTAAAGCATGGTCTCATCACAAAGACAGCAATCTAAGCATAAAAGATACCCAGAAATTAACTAAATTGCATATTCCTGTTGATAACATAAAAACAGGTTTACACATACTTGTTGTTGAGGATAATAAAATAAATCAAAAACTCATATCAAAGATTTTATCTTCATTTGATTCTAAAATTATGATTGTTGACAATGGAGAAAAAGCTATTGCAGAAGTAAAAAAATCTCAAAAAAAACAACCTTATGATATAATTTTTATGGATTGTCAAATGCCAATAATGAATGGTTATGATGCAACAAAAAAAATAAGAGAATGGGAGAAAATTCAAGGGTTAAAGAAGAATCACCAAAACAGAATCATTGCAATGACTGCAAATGCCTTAAAAGGCGATCGCACTAAATGCATTAACGCAGGAATGGATGACTATATAAGTAAACCCATTTATTTTAAAGCAGTACAGAAAAAAATGGCAAAATGGCAAAAGAAACGATAAGAGGAAAAAAGTATACCCAGGAAAATGAAGCATTCCTAATCTCAAAAAAATCTTCTGTTATTTGTACATATTCACTAAAGCACGTAAAACCTCCATTTTTACAGAAGAAAATCAGAGTTCAAAATCTCTGATT
>JAYEIY010000094.1:0-2794 GCA_034660375.1 Verrucomicrobiota bacterium | reverse complement strand
TTATGATTACATCTATCTTCTCTCTCTTGAAAATATTTAACGCCTCTTCACCATTGGAAGCCACTTTTATATCATGACAAAACTCCATTAAAATATTAAAAAAAGATTGAACCATTTTACATCTAAAATATAAAATAGCGGTATTTCTTTGCAATTGCAAAAAAAGACACTATATTATTTTAATAAAGTGTGAAAAACTTTATTTAGACAGTCTATAAAAAGCCTTCAAACAAAGTGAAAAAGGCTTTTTGTGCAATGTCTATTTCCATCTTTTGAATGGGGGTGAACTGGATTCGACTGGTCAGACAGGCGATCTGGTCGCATGCGGAGGATGATCGTTGGCCTCCTTAATCATCGATCAAACAAATAATTGGCGAAAATAACTACGCCCTCGCTGCCTAAATAAAGGCGCGACGTTTTTACCTAGATGCCCGATATGGGATAAAAACGACGACATCGGGATAGTTCCTGAGTTCTTTTTTTCGGCTCAGTGCGAAATGTTAGGAAAAATAGTCTGAAAGTACTCCCTGTCTGCGGGGAAGTGGACGGACGATAAAATCTAAACGCGGAATAAGCATGTAGAAACCTTTTTGTTGTTTTTTCAGGACGGGGGTTCAACTCCCCCCACCTCCACCATTTTTACCCCATAATCTGACAAACCCTTCTCTTTTTCCTAATCTATCTCTATTTGCGTACTCCACAAAATGTTTATTTTGAACATTTTTTAGAGAAGAAATTATTCTCATTTGAAATACTTCTTTTAGAAATTATAATACGCAACTTTTTTAAAAAGACTGGATAATTCATATATTCTGCAAATCATAGATAAAAATGGTTGATATATAACAACATAAAAACATGGAGTTCGAATATGCCCCGTATTATACTGTTTCTTTCCGCAATAATGATCTTCTTTTCTGCTTACTCTGAAAATTCTCCCACTGAAAAAGCTCTTGATTATCTTGAAAAAAACCAAACGTCCCTCGGACTTTGGGATTCTGATGGCAATAAAAGCTTTTTTGATACATATGCTACCCTGAAAACTCTAACCAAATTGCAACACGACAAAGCTACAATCCTTACCAACCTTTCAAAAATAAATCTAATCCTCAATCTACCTGCTTCTCCCGAGACAATAAAAGAAATAGCTATAAAATTATATGCCGATGATAACTATTCTGCAGATTCTCTGCTTGCTATGCAAAATGCCGATGAAGGCTGGGGAAATTCTGCTGATAAACAATCTGATCCGTTGAATACAAGCATAATAGTCAATCTTCTTATTGAAAAAGAAATTACACCTTCTATTCCATGGACAACAACGTCTGACTATCTGATTTCAATTCAAAATCCAGACGGATTCTGGAACACTTCAGACGAAACAGCCCTAAGTAAATTAGAAATAACAGCAAAAATTGTACGCACCCTACAAAAACTTAATAAAAATGGTGTTACAGATAATGCTCTGCTCTTATCAATCAATAATGCCTTGAATGCACTCCGCGGAACTCTCCAAACAGATGGAAGCTTTAGAACAACTTCAGACCTTACATCTTTTCCTTCTCTGATAGATACGGCAGAAGTATATCAAACTCTTCTGCAATATGACCAACCCGCCTTATATTTCGACACCCTTACTTTACTGTAAAACTCACAACAAACTGACGGTTCATGGCAGGAATCCGAAGAAACAACAACAGATATTTATACGACAGCAATTGTTTTGCGTGCAATAAATATGTTAAAAATAGCTGGATCGGTTCCCAGAGCGGATTTGACTGTCTTCCCCGCATCCATCTCATTCTCTCCTAATACACCGAATCCCAATGATACAGTAACAATCAATACCCTAATCTTCAACAGTGGTTTCGCTGTTGCAGAAAATGTAAAGATAGGGATCTATAACGGAGATCCGCGAACAAATGGAACTCTTATCGACCAGTTACAAAATATTTCGTCTATACAGGTGAACGGATCAACTCTCGTAACTGTTGAATTGAATACAACTACCCTAACGGAAGGTCCTGTCATATATGTCGTAGCAGACCCCGAAAATGCCATACCTGAAGTAAATAAGGCGAATAACATAGCATATAAATTATTGCACATAAACGGTCTTCCTGATGCTGTCATTACTGAAGACATAGACCTATATATTGCAGAAGCAGATATTTCTTTTAACAATGAACATACAGATACAGTTTATCTAATAGATTCATCTACTGTTATGATTAATCTGAATATTGCCAATCTCGGAACACAAGAATCCGGAGAGTTTAGAATAACTGTTGCCGATGGAACAACCTCAATCGCATCTCTAACCGTTCCTTCTATAAACGCAGTATCTCAACAAATGATAAATATCCCATGGAATCCATCTCCCAATTCTCATTCTCTAACCGTTACCCTAGATTCAGAAGGAGTCATTACAGAAACCAATGAAATCAACAATGAAGCATCAACACAACTTGAAGTAATCGGCGGCTCTGCCAATATTATTGTAAAAAAATATGAAAATGCAGTAGAAACAAAACCTCCCTTCAACGCCTACGATATTGCACGCTTTACTGTCTTACAGAGCTCCAAGTTATCGAGCAACTCAGATTCCCTTTTTTTAATCCAGGATATTATTCTACCTCATCTAAGGTCAATTCTTAAAAAAGAATATCCGTTTTATCCCCACCGGGGATATTCACCGTAGCCCACCGCATCGGGGTGGGATATGAATAAGAAAAGAATATTCCCTGGAGGGGAATTTCAATGTTTTTGTGTTTTTTTTGAGGTTCCCTTTCAG
>JAYEIY010000093.1:0-2802 GCA_034660375.1 Verrucomicrobiota bacterium | reverse complement strand
TGCTGTTTTACTGCATCGTTTACCTCTGCATCAAAGGGAATTTCTGCAACAACTTTGCAATTTGCGGAGTCCGCAAACTCATGTATTTGGTTTCTCACATCTTCATTGATATCAGCTTTATTGATAACCACAACTGTTCTAAGTTTAAAATGTTGTGTAAGTTCAACCAAACGCTTCATATCATGCAATCCCGAAAGACTCGGCTCCGTTACAATTACAATCAAATCCGCTCCATTGATAGATGCAATTACAGGACATGCAGTACCTGGAGGACCATCACCAAGGATTTTACTTTTGCTCAATGAATTTACAAGATTTTGTGCTTCATTGCGAACCTTACTGACCAATTTTCCTGAATTTTCTTCTGCGATTCCCAGTTCTGCATGAACAAAAGGACCTTTGGCGGACTCTGTAAGATAATATCTGCCGGTTTTATTATCAGTTGTTTTTATTGCATTTACCGGACAAACAATGCTACATAATCCACATCCTTCACAAGCAAGCTCATCTATATGATAAGTCACATCGACAACATCATTTGCCGGACCATCCATAAAAATCGCATCAAAATGACAATTGTCTGCACACTTTCCACAAGAAATACATTTTCCAGAATCAATAGTAGCACCACTACTTCCTGAATACTTATGTTCTTCCTGTCTATATGGTTTTACCAAAAAACGAAAATTTGCAGCATCCACATCACTGTCAAAAAGAACTTTATCTTCCAATTGATCCGCAAGAATCCCCGCAACTGTAGTCTTTCCAGTTCCTCCCTTACCACTTACTATTACAATTTCCTGATAATTATCTGCATTACTTTTGCTATTCCAGTCAATCTTTTCAACTGTTTCAATTTCATCATGATGCGGTTCCATTCCGACAGCTACACTTTTTATATCTCCAGCAACAATATTTTCATAAATCTCTTCTAAAAATCCTGCGAACTCCGCAAATTCTTTAAATAAAAGTCCACCTCTCGAATAAACTTCGGCATATTTTCGACTAAATGGGATTCTCCCAATAATCTGAACCCCTGCATCTTTTGCGTACTCCGCAATAATTTCATCTTTACCATCTGAACGATTAATAACGATTCCAGTTGGAACCTGCATCTTAGATGAGAGTTTTACTGCCGTCTTCAAGTCACTCAAACCAAATGGAGTCGGCTCAGTAACAAGAACAATAAAATCTGCTTCAGAAACCGTTTCAACAACAGCACAACCCGCTCCAGGAGAGGCATCAAGAATATTAATAGCATCCTTTCTGGTGTGTTCACTCATTTTTTTGACAACAGTCGGCGCAAGAGCCTCGCCTATCTTCAATTTTCCATAAGCAAAATAAAATGGATGGATTTCATTTTTCTCAGCAAAGAAGATTTCCCCGATTTCTTCTGGTTTTTCTGTTATTGCGTTTGTAGGACATACGTAAGAACATGCTCCGCAAGAATGACATAATTCATTAAAAATAAGTATCTGATCTCCAGCTCTTGCAATTGCATTGTAATTACATGCTTCAACACACTTTCCACAACCAGTACATTTTTCACTATTCCAAATTGGTTTTAAGGCTTCTACAGATTCTTTCTTGTAGTTTTTTTCTCCAATAAAAAGATGATCATTTGGTTCTTCCACATCACAATCAAGCAATCTAATTTCCTTACTTTTTGAAACCTGTTCTGCCAGCCAATATGCCAAATTCACAGAAAAAGTAGTTTTTCCTGTCCCGCCCTTTCCACTTGCAACAACAATATTCATTTTTACTCCCGATTAATTTAAATCTTATTATTCTTTAAATTTTTACATACAACAAAACTACCCTTTCCAAATCCCGACAAGACTTCCTGTATTGTATTTATTTTCTCCAATTCACCAAAAATAGTCTGAACTATTTCTGTAGTTTTAAATCCTGTATCTTTTAAAATACCCAGTAACTCTTCTGTCCCGTAAAATGTAGCATCTTTGTAAAAAACACTTTTCTCTTTATTTCTCAAATACTTTTGACCTAGAGGACTATTTTTATCAACAAATCCTATAATAAAACTACCGTCCTTTTTCAACACTCTATGCACTTCTGCAAATGCCTGAACAATATCATCAAGAAAACAAACAGTTGTAATCATCAAAACCAAGTCTTTACTCTCCGATAAATAAGGAAGATCTTCTGCCACTGAATCTATAACGCAAAGACCCTTTTTCTCAGCCTTTTGCCGCATAACCAAAGATGGCTCAACCCCTTTAGGTATCCCCAAAGGAACAGCAAAAAGTCCGCTTCCAATACCGACTTCAATCCCATTCCTAAAATCCGGTATAATCTTTTTAACCGCATTTATTTCTGATTGAAAGACACAATGATTCTTTTGAAACCATAGCTCATATCGTTCAGGATATAAATCAAAAGGCTTTGTTTTTGACATTAACTAGTCTCTTTTTTCTATTTTTTTGAGTATTTCTCTAAATTGGTCCATAGCCACAGATCCTTTCTCTCCTGAAATAAAAGGCTTTCCAATATCTGTTGCATTTGCAATTTCTGGATCCATCGAGATTTCTCCAAGAAAAGGAATCTGCATCCTCTCTGCAAGCAATTTTCCGCCTCCTTTATTGAAAATGTGGGTTATTTCTCCACATCCCGGACACTTAAAGCCGGACATGTTCTCAATAAGTCCAACTATATCAAGACCAAGATGTTTGCAAAAAGTAATAGATTTAGCAACATGCCAGGAGCTCCTCGCGGACACGGTCCGGCCCGATCTTGGGAAGCTTGTCCAGCGAGCGTAGGACGGCTCCAGCCTCCTCCTCTAAG
>JAYEIY010000092.1:0-2810 GCA_034660375.1 Verrucomicrobiota bacterium | reverse complement strand
TGAGGAGAAAGCTCAAAATTTATTTGATTATTTTAGCGTTTCAAAAGATTTAAACTTTGATGATGCTGTAAAATTTGTGCAAGAATAGGTCTCAAAGTTCCAACAAGAATAAGTCAATATCAAAGCGACATAGCAGCATTTTGGATGAAAACGAAAAGAAATCCACATATTGAAGGACCATCAAAACTCCTTTATCCCGAAAAAACCTTTATAGTAGAGTGTAGAACAAGTAGATCTCAGTGCTGGCCGGATGCCTCAAAATCAAAAAAACTATTACCGGTTCTTCACAAATTTAAAGAGCAACTCAAAGAGATTAAAAAAAAAATAAGACATGAAGAACCAAAATTAAAAAGAGACGATACTTTGTTTGAAGAGTTTGCAGAATGGGATTATGAAAAATCACGGAACCATAATTATCTCCGACTCATCAGAGAAATAAAAAAAACGGAACACTCAATCTATCACGGAAGCTTCTTTGAACAAATTAATAATGCCAAACTTGCAGATTATCTGTATTTAGCTGTCCCCGCCGGTCTGGTGCATCCATACGAACTTGCCGACGGCTGGGGGTTATTATGGGTATATGACGATACTTATATCCAGGAAATGCTACCCCCTGAATTTAAAGACTGCATGAATGATAATAAGTATCACCTTGTTCAAAATATTGCAGCATCCAACAAAAAACATATTTTATTTCAACTTGGAGTTGATATAAAAGATGACAAAACATATTTTCTTCCGAAACCAAGAAAAAAGAAAAAGAGTTATAAATATAAAATATGAAATTAAGATACAAAATCCGATATCCTTTTGAGTATTTTTTTATATTCCTATGTCTTACACTTACTGGATTTCTCCCCTACCCTATTTCAAAATTTATAGCATCTTTTATAGGAATAGTTCTATATTATACTGTTGGAAATTTAAGAAGAACAATCTCTACAAATCTGCAAATAGCTTTTCCAAGCTGGTCTGATAAAAGGATAAAACATTGTACAAAAAAGAACCTCAAACATACCATACTTACAGCCTTTGAATTCTCCTATTTTATGCAACACAAAGAAGAATTTCTGCAAAGATTAACAGTTGATGACAATCTACTTGAAGCATTATCTACGGAAGAGAATAAGGGATTTATTGCAACGACTCCGCATTTAGGAAACTGGGAACTCGGAAGCCTTGCACTTACGCTCAACGGCATAAAAACCGCCGTAGTTGCCAAAAAAATCAGAAATATAAGACTTGATAAATTAATAAAGAATCTACGTCTAAAATCTGCAGAAGATGTAATTTACGGAAAGGGAGCTGTAAGAAACATTCTAAAAGCCCTAAAAAGAAAGACCTGCATTGCAATGCTTATAGATCAGACAATAAAGGTGCGTAAAGGCGGGGTTTTTATCAACTTTTTTGGTCTGCCCTGCCCTACAACTGAATCTGCTGCCTCAATTGCACTGAAAACCTCTTCAGACATAATTGTGGTGGCATTAATAAGAGAAGAAAATCAATTCCGTTTTATCGGCAAAAAACTACAGATAAAAACTGATAGTCCAAGGGATCTCACACAGGAAATAGTCCATGAATA
Source organism: Verrucomicrobiota bacterium (assembly GCA_034660375.1). Classification (GTDB taxonomy): domain Bacteria; phylum Verrucomicrobiota; class Lentisphaeria; order UBA2565; family JAYEIY01; genus JAYEIY01. The sequence goes on along the minus strand of JAYEIY010000092.1, from coordinate 1,225 downwards.
CGAAAATTTAATTAAAAAGTATCCAGAACAATGGATGTGGTCATACAAGAGATGGCAATATATCCCCAAAGACTATAAAGGAAAAAAAGAATATCCGTTTTATGCAAAAAGGAGATAAAAAAATATGGAAAAAGAACATTTTAAGATTTGTCCTTCCTGTAAATATGTATGGGAAAATAGAGAAGATTTTTTGAATGATAATAATTTATCAATAACGGGCTATCAAGTTCATTTTGAAGAATTAACAACGGGTTTGTTTTTATTTAATCATTCCTGTGGAACGACTCTAGCAATTGAAGCAAGTGCTTTTTTTGATATGTATGATGGCATTATTTTTAAAGAACGCATGACGGGTAAGGACAACTGTCCTCAATATTGTTTAACGAAAGATAACCTTAAGCCATGTAAAGAAAAATGTGAATGTGCCTTTGTCCGTGAGATTCTTCAAAAAATAAAGAAATGCATGTTAAGGTAAATGCTCCAAATCATCAAGATCTTTATATCTACCACTTGCTTTTTTGTTTTTCTTTAAACTCTCAATATCTATAATCTTTATCTCCACATTGTCTATAGTAACAATATTATGCTTTTCAAAAATAGACTTAAAATTAACTCCTGAAATGGCAGTTAGGAGTTCTATTCTAAGGGGAGGGAGTCCCATTCTAAAGATGGTCTCTTTTTCAAAAAAGATATCTTTGGAAATAGAGTCTTTTGGGAATCCAAAATCTCTCAAAACCTCTAGTACTTTTTCAATATTAGTCTCAGTTTTTTCGATAAAGATATCCATATCCGCTGTTGTTCTTGGATAGCCATAATATGTTACGGCATATCCTCCAATCAAGAGATATAGAACATCATGTTTGTTTAACAAATTCAAAAACTCTTTGAAGTCTTTTTCGAGCTTGATTGCCATAACATATCTCCCTCATCTTTTGCAAAGCAATAAACCGTTCCTCTGGTGTTTTTGAAAGCCAGTATTCCTTATCTTTTTTTTCTGCACTTTGCAAGGTGGTTGCAGAAATAATTGAACGATCAAATTTTAAAGAATCTTCATTCATTTTAAAATATTAAGTTCTCTAATTTGGAAACTAAATATATCCTCATGCGTATTTTTTTGCATTTGGTACTACGCATATCCTCATGCGTACTTTCTTGCATTTGGTACTACGCATATCCTCATGCGTATTTTCTTGCATTTGGTACTACGCATATCCTCATGCGTATT